>NZ_JAWHOP010000005.1:253190-356095 GCF_032586995.1 Pseudomonas syringae group sp. J248-6
ATCGTTCCTCACGCTCCAGCGTGGTAATGCCGTGGGTGACGCTCTGCGTCACAGATCTGCGCCGCGCCGCATGTACAGGATAGGACGCTCTGCGTCACAGATCTGCGTCGCGCCGCATGTTCAGGATAGGACGCAGAGCGTCCGGAACGGCATGCGACGCAGAGCGCCGCACGATAGTCGAGATTATCGTTCCTCACGCTCCAGCGTGGTAATGCCGTGGGTGACGCTCTGCGTCACAGATCTGCGCCGCGCCGCATGTACAGGATAGGACGCGGAGCGTCCGGAACGGCATGCGACGCAGAGCGTCGCACGATAGTGGAGTCCGGGGGAGCCTCAACGGCGAACCAGCAGCACACCCGATTCCATGTGGTGGGTGTATGGAAACTGGTCGAACAGGGCGCAGCGCTCGACCCGGTGGGTGTCGTGCAACTGGGCGATGTTGGCGGCGAGGGTTTCCGGGTTGCAGGAGATGTACAGAATGCGCTCGAAGCGGCGGGTCAGTTCGCAGGTGTCCGGGTCCATGCCGGCGCGTGGCGGGTCGACGAAGACGCTGCCGAAGTCGTAGCTCTTCAAGTCCACACCGTGCAGACGGCGGAACGGGCGAACCTCGTTCAGAGCCTCGGTCAGCTCTTCAGCCGACAAACGCACCAGCGTGACGTTGTCCACGCCGTTGTCATCCAGGTTGCTCAGCGCGGCATTGACCGAAGTCTTGCTGATCTCGGTTGCCAGCACCTTGCGCACGCGGGTGGCCAGCGGCAGGGTGAAGTTGCCATTGCCGCAGTACAACTCAAGCAGATCGTCTTGCCGTTCCCCCAGCGCGTCAAAGGCCCAGTTGAGCATCTTGCCGTTCACCGTGCCGTTGGGCTGGGTGAACGCGCCTTCCGGTTGCCGGTAGCTGAAGGTGCGGCCGGCCACATCGAGCTTCTCGGTCACGTAATCCTGGCCGATGACCAGCTTCTGACCCTTGGAGCGGCCGATCAGGCTCACGTTCAGCTCAGCAGCCAATTGCTCGGCAGCGGCTTGCCATTCAGCGTCCAGCGGGCGGTGATAGCACATGGTAATCATCGCGTCGCCTGCCAGCGTGGTCAGGAAGTCCACCTGAAACAGCTTGTGATTCAACGTCGGGCTGGCTTCCCAGCGCTCGCGCAGCACCGGCATCAGCGCGTTGATGCGCTCGCTGGCGATCGGCAGGCCTTCCAGCAGAATCGGCGTTCGGTTATCGCCCGGCGCGAACATCGCGTAATAACGCTTTTGGTCTTCGCGCCACAGGCGAAATTCGGCGCGCAGCCGGTAATGCTCGCGCGGTGAATCAAACACCTGCGGCTCGGGCGCATCGAACGGGGCCAGCAATTCGCGCAGGCGGACGGTTTTTTCTTCGAGCTGACGGTCGTAGCTCGCAGGGTCGAAAGGAACACTCATGCGTTGAACCAGCCCAGCTTGATCACGAACAGGATCGACAGGATCACCAGCGCGGAATTCAGCTCGCGCCAGCGTCCCGACAACAGCTTGATCGCTGTCCAGGAAATGAAGCCAAAGGCAATGCCGTTGGCAATGGAGTAGGTGAACGGCATCGCCAGGGCAGTGATCACCACCGGCGCTGCGACGGTGATGTCGTCCCAGTCGATTTCAGCCATGCCGGACGCCATCAACACGGCGACGAACAGCAGCGCCGGTGCGGTGGCGAAGGCGGGCACGCTACCGGCCAGCGGGGCGAAGAACAGCGCCAGCAGGAACAGCACGGCGACCACCACGGCAGTAAGACCGGTGCGGCCACCCGCGCTGACGCCCGCAGCCGACTCGATGTAGCTGGTGGTGGTCGAGGTGCCCAGCAGGGAACCGGCCATCGCGGCAGTACTGTCGGCGATCAGTGCACGGCCCATTTTCGGCATGTGCCCGTCCTTGCCCATCAGCCCGGCGCGTTTGGCCACGCCGATCAGGGTGCCGGAGTTATCGAAGATATCGACGAACAGGAAGGCGAAGATGATGCTCACCAGACCAACGTCCAGCGCACCCATGATGTCCAGTTGCATGAACGTGGGTGCCAGCGAAGGCGGCATCGACACCACACCGCCGAACGGCGTGAAGCCCAGCGCGATGGACACCAGGGTGACCGCGAGGATGCCGATCAGCACCGCGCCGCGCACTTTGAGGTGGTCCAGGGCAACGATCAGAAAGAAGCCCAGGGTAGCCAGCACCGGGGCAGGCTGCTTGAGGTCGCCCATGCCGATGATGGTGGCCGGGTTGCTGACCACGATTCCGGCGTTATGCAGGGCGATCAGCGCCAGAAACAGGCCGATACCGGCGGCAATGGCTGAACGCAGGGGCAGAGGGATGCTGTTGATGATCCATTCACGGATGCGAAAGATCGACAGAATGAAGAACATCACCGCCGAGATGAACACTGCACCCAGCGCGACCTGCCAAGTGTGGCCCATGTGCAGGACCACGGTGTAGGTAAAGAAGGCGTTCAGGCCCATGCCCGGAGCGAGGGCGATAGGGTAGTTGGCGATCAGCCCCATCACCGTCGAGCCGATGGCGGCTGCCAGACAGGTGGCGACGAATACCGCGCCTTTGTCCATGCCGGTTTCGCCGAGGATGCTCGGGTTGACGAACAGGATGTAAGCCATCGCCAGGAAAGTCGTGACGCCCGCAAGAATCTCGGTCCGCACGTTGGTGTTGTGTGCCTTGAGTTGAAACAGCCTTTCCAGCATGTCTGGCTCTCCGTGACGCGGCGCGCGTCGTGAATGATCGACTCCAGCAGCAATGCACAGACTGCAGGGCAGCCCGTTTGATTTTTGCGGGTCGGAAAAAGCCGCGCATCATACCAGCAGCTTGGCGGGATGGCTGCCTGTGGATGACTGCCTTTCGATGACAAGTACGCTCATCAAGAAAGCCTGAACGTTGCAAACCTCGCGAAGTCCCACCCCTTAAGACGCATAAAAAGTGCGCTAAGCGACCGCCTACCGTGAGGTTTCCATGAGTGCAACGACCCCGAACCCGAAGGATTTCGCGACCCACGCGATCTCTCTTACCCTGAACGGGCAGCAGCGCCAGCTGGACGTGCTGCCCTGGACCACCCTGCTGGACCTGCTGCGTGATCAGCTTGACCTGGTCGGCACCAAGAAAGGCTGCGACCACGGCCAGTGTGGTGCATGCACCGTACTGCGTGATGGTACGCGCATCAATGCCTGCCTGACGCTGGCGATCATGTGCGACGGTGCCGAGCTGACCACCATTGAAGGCCTGGCTGATGGCGACCAGTTGCACCCCATGCAGCAGGCGTTCATCAAGAACGATGCGTTCCAGTGCGGCTACTGCACGCCCGGGCAGATCTGCTCGGCTGTCGGGCTTGCCAATGAAGGTCGCGCCAGCACGCGTGCCGAGATTCAGGAACTGATGAGCGGTAACCTGTGCCGCTGCGGCGCATACAGCAACATTCTTGCCGCTGTCGAAGAGGCCTTGCCGCAGTTTCACAATGCGGTGCCCAAAACGGAGGTGAACGCATGAATCCGTTTACCTACAGCAAGCCGACCGACGTCAGCGCAGCCGTCAACCTGAGCGGGCCTGCCACGCGCTTCATTGCGGGTGGCACCAACTTGCTCGACCTGATGAAAGAAAACGTCGCGACGCCCGAGCACCTGATCGACATCACCGGCCTGCCTTTAAGGGATGTCACTGAAACCGCCTCGGGCGGTCTGATGATCGGTGCGTTGGTCAGCAACGCCGACCTGGCGTATCACCCGTTGATCGAAGCACGGTACCCGTTGCTGAGCAAAGCCGTACTGGCCGGTGCCTCGCCACAGTTGCGCAATATGGCCAGCACTGGCGGCAACCTGCTGCAACGCACCCGTTGCTATTACTTTTATGACACCGGTGTGCCGTGCAACAAGCGTGAGCCGGGTAGTGGCTGCCCGGCGCGTGAAGGTCTGAACCGCATTCACGCGATCCTCGGCGCCAGTGACGATTGTGTCGCCACGCATCCATCCGATATGTGTGTGGCCCTCGCTGCGCTGGAGGCTGTGGTGCACGTCGAAGGACGTGCCGGTCGTCGCACCATAGAGTTCGCGGATTTCCACCGCCTGCCGGGTGATGCGCCGCAACGCGATAATCAATTGGCCGATGATGAGTTGATCATCGCGGTCGAGCTGCCTGCACAGGGCTTTGCCAGTCACAACGCTTATCTGAAGATTCGTGACCGTGCGTCCTATGCGTTTGCCCTGGTATCGGTCGCTGCTGCCATCGATCTGGACGGTGACGTGGTACGCGACGTGCGTCTGGCTTTGGGCGGTGTCGCGCACAAGCCATGGCGCGACAAGGCGGTCGAAGCGCTGCTGATCGGCAAGCCGGTCACCCGCGAGAACATCGCCGCTGCCGCAGACGCCATGCTTGAGCACGCGCAGCCTCTTGAACATAACGGTTTCAAAGTCAGGCTGGCGCGCCGCGCGATCATTCGCGCCTTGAGCGACGCAGCAACAGGAGGGAGCGCCCAATGAACCAGCCATTTTCGCCAATGGGCAAGCCGGTGGACCGCGTCGACGGCCGACTGAAAGTGACCGGTGGCGCGCGCTACGCCGGTGAGTACCCTGAAGAAGGGCTGCTGTACGCCAGCGTGGTCTCCAGCACCATCGCCAACGGGCGCGTCGCCAGCATCGATACGAGCGAGGCAATGAAGGTTCCGGGTGTGGTCGCTGTTATCGATCATACCAATCGACCGTGGCTGGCCAGTTACGACGAAAACTATGAGGACGCCGATTCGGCTGACGGTTCGCCGTTTCGTCCTTTTTACAACGACAACGTGATGTACAGCGGCCAGCCACTGGCGCTGGTCGTCGCCGATACGCTGGAGCTGGCGCGACATTCCGGTTCGCTGGTGCGTATCGAATACGAGCAGCAGGAGCACCAGACCGATCTGCAGGCCATGCTCGACACCGCCTATGACGCGCCTGCCGAATTGCCGCCGCCGCGTGGCAACTTCGATGGTGAGCTGGCCGGTTCTGCGCTTAGCGTTGACGTGACGTACAGCACGCCCAGCGAATACCACAACCCGATGGAGCCGCACGCGTCGACAGTCCTGTATCAGGCCGACGGCAGCTTGCAGATTCACGACAAGACCCAGGGTACGCAGAACTGTCAGGACTACCTGCACAAGGTCTTCGGTCTGGAAAAGGACAAGATCCGCGTGCTGGCAGCCTTTGTCGGCGGTGCCTTCGGTTCAGGCCTGCGTCCGCAATATCAGCTGCCATTGGCGGTGATGGCGGCGTTGCATCTGAAGCGCTCGGTGCGCCTGACGCTGACTCGACAACAGATGTTCACCTTCGGCTATCGCCCGCGCACCGTGCAGCGCTTGCGTCTGGGGGCGGCTGCCAACGGTCGTCTGTTGGCCATTGGGCATGAAGCCATCGGCCAGACTTCGCGTTTCGAGGACTTCAGCGAGCATGTTGTTGAGTGGAGCGGCATGCTCTATCACTGCGATAACGTGCAACTGACTTACAAACTGGTGCCGCTCGACGTGTTCACGCCGTTGGATATGCGTGCACCGGGTGCTGCATTGGGCATGATCGGTCTGGAGTGCGCCATGGACGAGCTGGCCTGTGCGCTGGCCATCGACCCGGTGCGTCTGCGCCTGACCAATTACGCCGAACGCAACGGTAATGAAGACAAGCCTTACTCCAGCAAAGAGTTGCGCGAGTGCTATCGCCAGGGTGCCGAGCGTTTTGGTTGGGAAAGTCGCAACCCCGAGCCGCGCAGCATGCGTCAAGGTCGCCAACTCGTCGGTTGGGGCATGGCGGGCGGTGTCTGGGAAGCCATGCAAATGAAAGCCAGCGCCAAGGCGCGTCTTGAGGCTGATGGCAGTTTAGTAGTCAGCAGTGCCACGACTGACATCGGTACGGGTACGTACACTGTGATGACGCAGATCGCTGCTGAAGCCTCGGGCATCGATGTGGAGAATGTCACCTTTCTACTGGGTGACTCTTCGTTGCCGACCGCGCCTTTGCAGGGCGGCTCGTTTACCGTGTCTTCAGTGGGTACAGCGGTGCAGCAGGCGTGTCAGGCCCTGCAGCGTCAGGTGCTGGAAGTTGCCAAAGGGCTTCATCCGCAGTTCGCATCTGCCACGCCGGATGAGGTGCGTTTCGAAGCGGGCAAGCTGTATGTGGGCGAGCAGGCGCTGTCGATGGCAGAGCTGGCTGCCTCTCAAGCCAGTGGTGCGATTGAAGTGCAAGTTGATGCCGAGCCGGACAAGAAGCGTGAAGCCTATGCGGCTGCAACGCACTCGGCGGTATTCGTCGAAGTGCTGGTCGACGAGGACCTGGGCACGATCAAGGTCAATCGCGTGGTCAGTGCCGTGGCAGCGGGCCGGGTAGTGAACCCGAAGATGGCGCGTAGCCAGATTCTGGGTGGTGTTGTCTGGGGCATGGGCATGGCGCTTCAGGAAGAGGCGATGCTTGATCACACTCTGGGCCGCCCGATGAACCACAGCCTGGCCGAGTACCACATCCCGGTTAATGCTGATATCGGCGATATTGACGTGCTGTTTGTCGAAGAACACGACGAGATCGTCAACGCGCTGGGTTCCAAAGGCGTCGGCGAGATCGGCATCGTGGGCGTACCGGCAGCGATTGCCAACGCGATCTACCACGCCACCGGCAAGCGGATCCGCGAGTTTCCGATCACGCTGGACAAGTTGTTGTAATCGCGCGCGCAAATCCAACTGCTTATCGTGCCAACGCTCTGCGTTGGCATGCGGTTCTGGACGCTCTGCGTCCTCTTGCGTAGGTGGTGCGGCGCAGGTGTGACGCGGAGCGTCACGAACGGCATTCTCACGCTAGAGCGTGAGGAACGGTGGGCGTCTGCAAGTGCTCTACCGGTGAGACAACTCGCCACGCGACAATAGACCACACGACTTTAGCGGCTGAACAGGACTACTCTTTCATGGTCGATTGATCTGCATCATTGCGTTCAGGCAGTGATCAGTGCTTCGGCCAGCGTTTTCGCCATTGGAAACGCCAGAATAAAGAAACATAAGCACTCATTACCGTGGGAGCAATCGTTGTTGGCTCACAGCCGGCAACAGGTTTCATCTGAGAGAGGAACATATTATGTTCGGTTTAGAGGCTATAGATCTCGCCCGAATTCAGTTCGCATTCACCATTTCGTTTCACATCCTGTTTCCTGCCATCACTATTGGTCTGGCAAGCTACCTGGCTGTGCTCGAAGGTCTGTGGCTGAAGACCCGCGATGACGTCTACCGTGACCTGTACCACTTCTGGTCGAAGATCTTTGCCGTCAACTTCGGCATGGGCGTGGTCTCCGGACTGGTGATGGCCTATCAATTCGGCACCAACTGGAGCCGCTTCTCTGACTTTGCAGGTGCTGTTACCGGCCCGTTGCTGACCTACGAGGTACTGACCGCCTTCTTCCTGGAAGCGGGTTTCCTCGGCGTCATGCTGTTCGGCTGGAACCGTGTCGGCCGTAAGCTGCACTTCTTTTCCACGGTGATGGTTGCCATTGGCACGCTGATTTCCACGTTCTGGATTTTGTCGTCCAACAGCTGGATGCAGACGCCGCAAGGTTTCGAGATCATCGACGGCCGTGTCATTCCGACCGACTGGTTCGCGGTGGTCTTTAACCCGTCGTTCCCGTACCGCCTGACGCACATGGCCATCGCCGCGTTCGTGGCAACTGCGTTCTTCGTCGGCTCGTCGGCTGCCTGGCACCTGTTGCGCGGTCGCGATACACCCGCCGTGCGCAAGATGCTTTCGATGGCCATGTGGATGGCGTTGCTGGTTGCGCCGATTCAGGCAGTGGTCGGCGACTTCCACGGTCTGAACACGCTCAAGCATCAGCCGGCGAAAATCGCCGCCATTGAAGGCCACTGGGAAAACGTCGGTGATGAACCGACCCCGCTGATCCTGTTCGGCATTCCCGACATGAAGGAAGAGCGTACCAAGTTCGCGGTGGAAATTCCGTACCTGGGCAGCCTGATCCTGACTCACAGTCTCGACAAGCAGGTGCCGGCGCTCAAGGAGTTCAAGCCTGAGGATCGGCCTAATTCGACAATCGTGTTCTGGTCGTTCCGGGTCATGGTCGCCCTCGGCATGCTGATGATCTTCACCGGCCTGTGGAGCCTCTGGCTGCGCAAGCGCGGCACGCTGTATAACTCGCGTCCATTCCTGTACCTGGCGCTGTGGATGGGGCCGTCTGGCCTGATCGCGATTCTCGCCGGCTGGTTCACCACCGAGATAGGCCGTCAGCCGTGGGTCGTGTATGGCTTGCTGCGCACCGCCGATGCATCGTCCGGCCACAGCGTGGCGCAGATGAGCATCACTCTGGTGCTGTTCGTGGTCGTATATTTCGTGCTGTTCGGTGCAGGTCTTGGCTACATGATGCGTCTGGTTCGCAAGGGGCCAAAAGCCTATGTCGAACATGTGCCTCACGGTGGTCCCGGCCAGCAACGCACTCCGGCCCGTCCGCTCTCCGCCGCTGTTGAAGGCGAAGAAGATGGCGACCATCCTGACCGTCTCGGCAAGGGGATTTAAGCCATGGGTATCGATCTTCCGCTGATCTGGGCCATCATCATCGTCTTCGGCATCATGATGTACGTGGTGATGGACGGCTTCGATCTGGGCATCGGGATTCTCTTCCCGTTCATGAAAGACAGTTCCGACCGTGACGTGATGATGAATACCGTCGCGCCGGTCTGGGATGGCAACGAGACCTGGCTGGTGCTGGGCGGTGCGGCACTGTTCGGTGCATTCCCGCTGGCCTACTCGGTGGTCTTGTCTGCGCTGTACCTGCCGCTGATGTTCATGCTCATGGGCCTGATCTTTCGCGGCGTGGCGTTCGAGTTTCGCTTCAAGGCGACCGAACAGAAACGCCACCTCTGGGACAAGGCGTTCATTGGCGGTTCGCTGGCTGCAACTTTCTTTCAGGGCGTTGCGCTGGGCGCCTACATTGAAGGCATTCCGGTGGTCAATCGCCAGTTCGCAGGCGGTTCACTGGACTGGCTCTCGCCGTTTCCGATGTTCTGCGGCCTGGCCCTGATTGTCGCCTATGCGCTGCTGGGCTGTACCTGGCTGATCATGAAAACCGAAGGTTCGCTGCAGAAGGCGATGCATGATCTGGCCCGCCCTCTGGCACTGGCTGTGCTGGCGGTCATGGCGGTGGTCAGCCTGTGGACGCCGCTGGCCCATGCGGACATTGCCCATCGCTGGTTCAGCATGCCCAATCTGCTTTGGTTCATGCCCGTGCCGGTGCTGGTGCTGGTGACTATGTACGGTCTGTTCAAGGCAGTCGCCCGCAATGCCCACTACACGCCGTTCCTGCTGACCCTGTTGCTGATATTCCTGGGTTACAGCGGGCTGGGCATCAGCCTGTGGCCAAACATCATTCCGCCTTCGGTAACGATCTGGGCAGCCGCAGCGCCGCCGCAGAGCCAGGGCTTCATGCTGGTCGGCACGCTGTTCATCATTCCGTTCATCCTGGGCTACACCTTCTGGAGCTACTACGTATTCCGCGGCAAGGTGACGGCTGCAGACGGTTATCACTAGTTCGATCCGAGGAGATTGACGATGTCTGGTAAAAATTCCATGCACGATCCTGATCCGGCGCTGAGCAAGCCGCTCTGGCAACGACTGGCCTGGCTGGTCGGGATCTGGGCGGGCAGCGTATTTGCGCTGTTTATCGTAGCCAGCCTGATGCGCATGTTCATGAGCGCAGCGGGCCTGACGACACACTGATACTGAATTCCCGTTCGTGTCCACCGGACACGTTTTGCGACCTTCTTGCCACCCGCTGGCAAGAGGGTCTTTTTTTGCGCCGTGGATTACTTGCGTGCTTTCAGGATCACGAATTTCGGCGTGGCCGCCACTTGCTCGACACCGCGGAACAGGCGCGACAGCTTGGTGTGATAACCCAGGTGACGGTTGCCGACGATATACAGCGCGCCGCCGTTAACCAGTGCGGCACGCGCCTGGAGGAACATGCGCCAGGCAAGAAAATCTCCCACCACCTGTTGCTGATGGAAGGGCGGGTTGCACAGCACCACATCCAGCGAGTCGGGTTCCTGAGTGTCCAGCCCGTCAGCTGCCCGAACTGCCACCGCACGTTCGCCCAGCGTTGCGCGCCAGTTCTCGGCTGCCGATTGCACGGCCATGAACGACTCGTCGACCAGCGTGTAGTGCGCCTGCGGGTTGTCCAGCGCGCTGGCAATAGCCAGCACGCCGTTGCCGCATCCCAGGTCGGCGACCCTTGCGGTGCCGAGGTTTTTCGGCAGATAAGGCAGGAATGCCCGGGTACCGATGTCCAGCCCGTCGCGACAAAATACATTGGCGTGGTTGAGCAGCTCGATGGCCGGCTCGTCGAGACGGTAACGGGTCGGGTAGGGCGAAGTCCGCACTTCCATGGGCTGTGGCGTAGCGAACAGCAGCCGGGCTTTTTTCACCGCCAGTGAGGCCTGCACCGGCCCTACGTACTCCTCCAGCAGGTCGCCAGCCGAACGTGGCAAATGCTTGACCATGGCTGCAGCGACAACGCGAGCACCCGGTGCCAGTTGACCCTGCAGGCGTATCAGTTGCTCTTCGAGCAGCGCCAGGGTCTTCGGCACCCGGATCAGCACCCAGTCGAACGGCCCGTTCAAGGGCTCGCTGGCCGGGATGTGCGGTACGGCGTCATAGCTCATGCCGTTGCGTGCCAGGTTCTTTTCCAGGCCTTGTGCAGCCAGGAAAGAGTCGGTGCTGCTGACCACTGTGGCATGAGACGCCAGACTCGCCGCCAGCGCGCCGAAACTGTCATTGAGCACCAGTACCCGGCTTTGCAGGCTCAGCCCGGTTTCTGCAACATGATTGAGCAGGTACTCGTCAGCAGCATCGAATGCCTGCAGCGGCTCATCCTGTTGCTCGGGTTGGCGAATGAGATCAAGTTCAGCGAAAGGACTGATGAGCAGGGGCATTGGCGGGAGAACTCTGTGCAATCGAAAGTGTGCCAGTGAGCCCGAAGACAGGTGGGCTCGCCGAGACAGACGATTTTACGTATTTTTTCGTTTTGATACCTGTTTGATTGCGGCGCGGCTGCCGGCTTTATCAGAACATCCCGCTCAGTGCGGCCTGTACGGCAGCAGCCGTCTTGTTGCAAACGCCCATTTTCTGAATGGCGCTGGCAATATGAAAGTGGATGGTGCGCTCCTTCAGGCAGAGAATCATTGCGATATCGCCAGCTGTCTTGCCTTCGGCGGACCACTTGAGGACTTCGATTTCTCTCTGAGTCAGGTTTTTTGCTGGCGAGGGCTGTGAAAATTTTATTTCCATTGTGTTCATGTAGCCTCCTTGCAGTACGTGTCCAGACCTTGCTGTTCGTTTATCCAGTCTAGGAACAAAAACACCGCAAACTGCGCCTGCGCGTACTACCCGGACGGATGGGCTGATGGCACTTGGCAGCGTGTTATCGGCCTTTTGGCTGAAACCCCTGTGCAAGAGGGGTCGCGGCAATTTGCCCTGTAGAGGTTCGGTCGGGCATTGGCTGACTCAAGAACCAAATACTCTAAGCCGCAGGGTGGCTGACCGGGTAATTCACCACAAACAGCCGGTGTTTATCGGGCCCGCTTTGCGGGACACTGGGTTCTGCTTTTCATATTCAGGAGTTCAAAGCACACCATGACCGTCAGTGACGACAAATTCACCCGACAGACACTGCAGCGTGTCACGCCGCTGACCAGCAACCTGTTCACCCTGCGCACCACGCGCGATCCCGGTTTTCGCTTTCGGGCAGGACAGTTTGCGCGCCTCGGTGTGACCAAGGCCGACGGCACCACCGTATGGCGTGCCTACTCGATGGTGTCTTCACCGCACGACGAGTTTCTGGAGTTCTTTTCCATCGTGGTGCCGGATGGCGAATTCACCAGCGAACTGAGCCGTCTGCGCGAAGGCGACGAATTGATGGTGGAAAAACTCGCGTTTGGTTATCTGACCCTGGACCGTTTTGTCGATGGCCGCGACCTCTGGCTGTTATCCACCGGTACGGGTGTCGCGCCGTTTCTGTCGATCCTTCAGGATTTCGAGGTCTGGGAGAAGTTCGAACGGGTGATTCTGGTGTACAGCGTTCGTGAGTCCCGCGAACTGGCCTATCAGCAGTTGATTGGCGAACTGATGCAGCGTGAATACCTGGCGGAATACGCAGACAAGTTCCTGTTTCTACCGACTGTGACCCGCGAACAGCATCCGGGCGCACTGAGTGGCCGAATTACGCAGTTGATTGAAAACGGAGAGCTCGAGCGCGCGGCAGGCATCGCACTGACACCTGAGCATTCTCGGGTGATGCTGTGCGGTAACCCGCAGATGATCGACGACACACGCGCATTGCTCAAACAGCGCGACATGCGCCTGAGCCTGTCACGCAAGCCGGGGCAGGTTGCGGTGGAGACGTATTGGTAAGTGGGGAAGGCAGAACGCTCTGCGTCATACCTCATTGATGCGGCACGATGTTATGTCTTGCACGTATTCAGTGTTTATAGACGCGCTTTTTTACCACGATGGCACTGACGACGCAGAGTGCGACGTTAGTGACGGCTGAGTCCTGGCGCTGATCCGGGGGTAGCCTGGCAGGACGCCAGGCTAGCCGCACCGGGCCATGGATGGCCCGTTGCGGCGACCCCCGGATCAGTGACAGGGCGAAGGAACCCGACGAAGTCGGGCCGGAAACAGGAGCGAGGGGCTTTGGTTACTTTGGCCCCATCAAAGTAACTCGCCGAGGGGCGAAAAGGTGACTCGAGTCGAGCCTGATCTCACTGAATCGCAGAACTGTGTGACGCGGAGCGTCACGAAATGCATTACCACGCGGAGCGTGGGAACGATAGTCAGCAGGTCCAGGCCTTATTCGATCAAAGCGGACGCGTAGGGTCGACAGTGACTGGCGCTGCCGGTTTGTTCTGTTCCTTGAGCAGGTCACGAATCTCGCTCAGCAACACTTCCTGCTTGGAAGGCGTCGGTGGCAAGGTCGGTGCCTTGGCCTCTTCGCGCTTGAGGCGGTTGATGGCCTTGACGCCCATGAAGATCGCGAACGCGACGATAATGAAGTCGATAACAGTCTGGATGAACTTGCCATAAGCCAGCAGCACAGCAGGTGCCGTACCTTGCGCAGGGCGCAGGGTGATGGCCAGGTCACTGAAGTCGACGCCGCCGATCAGCAAGCCTAACGGTGGCATGATCACATCGCCGACGAACGACGAAACGATCTTGCCGAATGCCGCGCCAATGATGATACCGACGGCCATATCGACCACGTTACCTTTGACCGCGAAGGCCTTGAACTCGCTAAGTACGCTCATGGGTAATTCCTTGTTACAGATAAAAGTGATCCGGGAGAGTGTAGTCCAGCCTTACAGTTGTCGTCCGTTCTACGTTCAATCGACCGGAGCGGCCTGTGTAAGTTTTATCCGGTTTTGAAAGTCATGGTTCGCTGCGCAGGTAGCTGCCGGCTCAACCTGCGTTATCATGGGCGTTTTTTACGACTGGGGTTGTCATGGCCAAGGCCAAACGCTTGTACGGCTGCACCGAGTGCGGCGCGACATTTCCCAAGTGGGCGGGCCAGTGCAGCGAATGCGGTGCCTGGAACACACTGGTCGAAACCATGATTGAGAGTGGCGCTGCTGCGCCGCCCACCGGGCGCACCGGCTGGACCGGTTCACAGGCGCAAATCAGAACCCTGGCAGAAGTCAGTGTCGAAGAGATCCCGCGCTTCTCCACCAATTCCACCGAACTCGACCGGGTGCTGGGCGGCGGGCTGGTTGACGGCTCGGTAGTGCTGATTGGCGGTGACCCCGGCATCGGCAAGTCGACGATTCTGTTGCAGACGCTGTGCAATATCGCCCAGCGCATGCCCGCGCTTTATGTCACCGGCGAGGAATCCCAGCAGCAGGTGGCCATGCGTGCCCGACGCCTGGGGCTGCCGCAGGACAAGCTGCGCGTCATGACCGAAACCTGTATCGAAACCATCATTGCCACGGCAAAGGTCGAGAAGCCCAAGGTCATGGTGATCGATTCGATCCAGACGATCTTCACCGAACAGTTGCAGTCCGCGCCGGGCGGCGTGTCGCAGGTTCGTGAAAGCGCGGCCTTGCTGGTGCGCTACGCCAAACAGAGCGGCACGGCGATCTTTCTGGTCGGTCACGTCACTAAAGAGGGCGCGCTGGCCGGTCCGCGTGTGCTTGAGCACATGGTCGACACCGTATTGTATTTCGAGGGCGAGTCCGATGGCCGTCTGCGTCTGCTGCGCGCTGTGAAGAACCGCTTCGGCGCGGTCAACGAGCTGGGCGTGTTCGGCATGACCGACAAGGGCCTGAAAGAAGTCTCCAACCCGTCGGCGATTTTCCTCACCCGTGCTCAGGAAGAGGTGCCGGGCAGTGTGGTCATGGCTACCTGGGAAGGCACGCGGCCGATGCTGGTGGAGGTTCAGGCGCTGGTGGATGACAGCCATATGTCCAACCCGCGTCGTGTAACGCTGGGTCTGGATCAGAATCGTCTGGCCATGCTACTGGCGGTCCTGCATCGACACGGTGGTATTCCGACTCACGATCAGGACGTGTTTCTCAACGTAGTAGGTGGTGTGAAAGTGCTGGAAACCGCATCCGACCTGGCCTTGATGGCGGCGGTGATGTCCAGCCTGCGCAATCGTCCGCTGCCGCATGACTTGCTGGTGTTCGGTGAGGTAGGGCTGTCGGGTGAAGTCAGGCCGGTGCCCAGTGGGCAGGAGCGCCTCAAGGAGGCCGCCAAGCACGGCTTCAAACGCGCCATCGTGCCCAAGGGCAACGCGCCAAAGGAGGCGCCGCCCGGTTTGCAGATCATTGCCGTTACGCGACTGGAACAGGCCCTGGATGCGCTGTTCGAGTAACCTCGCCCTGAGGATTATTCCTGCAGTTCGATCAAGGCTGCCAGTTCCCGATCCAGTTCCTCGGGGTCTCCGAGGTTCAATTCGACCAGCCGCCTCAGGTGGCTGATCGAGTCCAGCCCTATGTGCCGGCAAACGCATCCCAGTTGCCGTTTGTTGTCATGAGTGATTTCGACATCCATTTTTACATTGGCATCGTTGCTTAGAATGATGTCGACTTCAAAGGGCTGCGTCTGATCACCGTTCCACGGATCAGGCCGTTCGATGAGCAACCCTTTCAGGGAAATATCGACCAGTTGAACCTTCCAGGTCTGATCGCCTTGCTTCAAATCGGTTTTGGCATCAAAGGCAATGCGTTTGAAACGACGGCGATCTTCGGGTGAGTCGGTCATCGAATGAACTCTCTTGTTGACCGCCACCGTAGGTCAGCCGGCAGGTCGTTATCTGATCAATTCTGTTGTTCCTGCACGATAGACCTGAAAGCCATTACAGAACAGTTCCGCATCACTGTTTTGTGATACGGCAACCATCTGTCGAGTCCATTTCAGCCCTCTATGCCGGGTATCTGCCGCAATTGATCAAATTTCGACCTAGACCTTGGTTGGGGGTGGTCTTTCGCTGATCCGGCGCTAAACTCGCATGGCTTGCCTTCTAGTCAACTCTGCTGGAATAAAAAAATGAAAAATAATAATAGTCTGATGCGCCATGTTCCCTGGCTCATCATCGCCATTGTCGGGGCATGTGCCCTTGGGGTCGTGGCCTTGCGTCGCGGAGAGGCGATCAACGCCTTGTGGATAGTGGTCGCTGCGGTAGCTATCTACCTGGTTGCCTATCGTTACTACAGTCTTTTCATCGCCACTCACGTCATGCAGCTCGATCCGCTGCGTGCGACACCGGCAGTGGTCAACAACGACGGTCTGGACTATGTGTCGACCAACAAACACATCCTCTTCGGTCACCACTTTGCAGCCATCGCCGGCGCAGGCCCGCTGGTCGGCCCGGTACTGGCCGCGCAAATGGGTTATCTGCCCGGTACGCTCTGGCTGATCGCTGGCGTGGTGCTGGCCGGTGCGGTACAGGATTTCATGATCCTGTTTCTCTCCACGCGCCGTGACGGTCGCTCGCTGGGCGACATGGTTCGCGAGGAAATGGGCCGTATTCCCGGCACCATCGCGCTTTTCGGCTGTTTCCTGATCATGATCATCATCCTGGCGGTGTTGGCGCTGATCGTGGTCAAGGCCCTGGCCGAGAGCCCGTGGGGCATGTTCACGGTCATGGCGACGATCCCGATCGCGATGTTCATGGGCATCTACATGCGCTACATCCGCCCGGGTCGTATCGGTGAAATCTCCATTATCGGTGTCATTCTGCTGCTCGGTTCGATCTGGGTCGGCGGCATGGTAGCGGCCGATCCGACCTGGGGGCCGATGTTCACCTTCACCGGCGTGCAGATCACCTGGATGTTGGTGGGTTACGGTTTCGTTGCAGCAATGCTGCCGGTCTGGCTGCTGCTTGCGCCACGTGACTACCTGTCGACCTTCCTCAAAATCGGCACCATTCTGGCGCTGGCAATCGGCATCCTGATTCTGGCACCCGAGCTGAAAATGCCGGCCCTGACCCAGTTCACCAACGGCACAGGCCCGGTCTGGAAGGGCGCACTGTTCCCGTTCCTGTTCATCACTATCGCTTGCGGTGCGGTATCGGGTTTCCACGCGCTGATCTCTTCGGGCACCACGCCCAAGCTGCTGGATAACGAAAAGAACGCCCGTTACATCGGTTACGGCGGCATGTTGATGGAGTCGTTCGTGGCCATCATGGCAATGGTTGCCGCGTCGGTGATCGAGCCAGGCGTGTACTTCGCCATGAACAGCCCGGCTGCGGTAGTTGGCAGTGACGTGGTGACTGTCGCGCAGACTGTCTCCAGCTGGGGCTTTGCCATCACGCCGGAGCAATTGACTGCTGTCGCGAAAGACATTGGTGAAAACACTGTGCTGGCGCGTGCCGGTGGTGCGCCGACGCTGGCGGTCGGTATCGCGCAGATCCTCCACCAAGTGCTGCCGGGTGAAAACACCATGGCGTTCTGGTACCACTTCGCGATTCTGTTCGAGGCACTGTTCATTCTGACCGCAGTCGACGCCGGTACACGAGCCGGACGCTTCATGCTGCAGGACCTGCTGGGCAGTTTCGTTCCGGCCTTGAAACGCACCGAGTCGTGGACGGCCAACGCCATCGGCACCGGTGGTTGCGTGGCGCTGTGGGGCTATCTGCTGTATCAAGGCGTAATCGACCCGCTGGGCGGCATCAATACCCTGTGGCCGCTGTTCGGCATCTCCAACCAGATGCTCGCCGGTATCGCTCTGATGCTGGCCAGCGTCGTGTTGATCAAGATGAAGCGTCAGCGCTATGTGTGGGTGACCATGCTGCCTGCCACCTGGCTGCTGATCTGCACCGTGACCGCTGGCCTGATCAAGCTGTTCGACGCCAACCCTGCGGTGGGCTTCCTGGCTCTGGCCAAGAAATACAGCGCGGCGGCAGATGCTGGCCAGATTCTGGCCCCGGCCAAAACCATGGACCAGATGCAGCATGTGATCTTCAACGCTTACACCAACGCCGGGTTGACCGTGCTGTTCCTGTTCGTGGTGTTCAGCATCCTGTTCTACGCCATTAAAGTGGGCCGTGCGGCCTGGACGACCAAGGCGCGTACCGACAAGGAAGCTCCTTACCAGGCCATGCCGCCAGCGTCGCAGGTGTGATGATGGTTATCCACAGAGGATTTGCCCATGTTCAATGACCTGAGTCGTCTCGGGAAATACCTCGGTCAGGCCGCGCGCCTGATGGTGGGCATGCCGGACTACGACACTTACGTAGAGCACATGCAGAACACCCACCCGGACAAGCCGGTGATGACCTATGAGCAGTTCTTCCGGGAGCGGCAAGAGGCACGTTACGGCGGCAAGGGCGGTCCGAAGTGCTGCTGATCCTCTGATCTGCGTTATTGTTTGATCCGACGCGCCGCAGGCCATCACCTGTGGCGCGTTTTCATTTCTGCTCAATGCATCACGCCAGGAGCCTTATGACTGAGTTGCAACCCATCCCAGTGACCGTGCTGACCGGTTTTCTGGGCGCAGGCAAAACCACCTTGCTGCGCCACCTGCTCAAAGCCGAGCACGGCCTGAAAATCGCCGTGATCGAAAACGAATTCAGCGATGCTGGTATCGACAGCCAGTTGCTGGGCACCGATCCAGTGCAGATCATGACCCTGTCCAACGGCTGCGTGTGCTGCACCATCCACACCGACCTGACCAAGGCGCTCTACCTATTGCTGGAGCGCCTGGACAGCGGCGAGATCGTGTTCGACCGGCTGGTGATCGAATGCACCGGGCTGGCCGATCCCGCGCCGGTCGCGCAGACCTTTTTCATCGATGAAGAGCTGCGCGAGCGTTACATCCTCGACGGCATCATCACCCTGGTCGACGCCGCGCACGCCGATACTCACCTGGCGCAAACCATCGCCCAGGCGCAGATCGGCTTTGCCGACCGGTTGCTGGTCAGCAAGCGTGATCTGGTCGACGATGCAGCCTTCGATGCCCTGAGCGCGCGCCTGACCCGCATCAACCGCCGCGCGCCGATCCGTATCGTCGACCATGGCAACATTGACCTTGCTGAACTGCTCGACGTGCGCGGCTTCAACCTCAACGCCGACCTCGGCGGCGGCATGATACTGCGCCCACTGGCCCCGGTCGGCAATTCAGGCGACCGCATCACCAGCCTTGTTCTGCGCAGCGAAAAACCCCTGAACCTGGACCGTCTCAGCGAGTTCATGAACGAGCTGCTGGAAGACCACGGCAAGCAACTGCTGCGTTACAAGGGCGTGCTCAACATCGAAGAAGAGCCGCGCAAAATGGTGTTTCAGGGCGTGCTTAAGCTGTATGGCTTCGACTGGGATACCGAGTGGGCAGAAGGCGAAAAGCGCGAGAGCGTGATTGTGTTTATTGCCGATGAATTGCCGGAGGATAAGATTCGGGCGGGGTTCGAGAAGGTATGCGGCTGAGAGGTCGGGCAGCGGCTGAGCTTCTGCCCATGCAGCGACCCGCCCAACAAAAAGCCCCGGCTCTCACGAGTCGGGGCTTTTGGTACTGCGTTTAAACGAAGCTTATCAAGCGCCGTAAACCGGCAGCTTCGCGCAGATGGCCTTGACCTTCTCACGAACGGCGTCGATTACCGCTTCGTTGTTCAGGTCAGCCAGGATGTCGCAGATCCAGCCGGCCAGTTCCTTGCACTCTGCTTCCTTGAAGCCGCGAGTGGTCACTGCCGGGGTGCCGAAGCGCAGGCCGGAGGTGACGAACGGGGAGCGCGGGTCGTTCGGTACGGAGTTCTTGTTGACGGTGATGAAGGCGCGACCCAGGGCAGCGTCGGCGTCTTTACCAGAGATGTCCTGTTTGATCAGCGACAGCAGGAACAGGTGGTTTTCAGTACCGCCGGAAACCACGTCGAAGCCGCGTTCGATGAACACACCGGCCATCGCCTTGGCGTTCTTGACCACTTGCTGCTGGTAGGTCTTGAACTCAGGCTGCAGCGCTTCCTTGAAGCACACGGCCTTGGCTGCGATGACGTGCTCCAGCGGACCGCCCTGGGAGCCAGGGAATACCGCGGAGTTCAGCTTCTTCTCGATTTCGGCGTTGGCGCGCGCCAGGATCAGGCCGCCACGTGGACCGCGCAGGGTCTTGTGTGTGGTGGTGGTCACGACGTCGGCAAATGGCACCGGGTTCGGGTAGACGCCTGCGGCGACCAGACCGGCTACGTGAGCCATGTCGACGAACAGGTAGGCACCGACCTTGTCAGCGATTGCACGGAAGCGCGGGAAGTCGAGGATCTGCGAGTAGGCAGAGAAACCGGCGACGATCATTTTTGGCTTGTGCTCGACAGCCAGGCGCTCGACTTCGTCGTAGTCGATCATGCCGTTGGCATCGATACCGTACTGAACGGCGTTGTACAGCTTGCCCGAGGACGAAACACTGGCGCCGTGGGTCAGGTGACCACCGTGAGCCAGGCTCATGCCCAGAATGGTGTCGCCGCCTTGCAGCAGGGCCAGGTAGACCGCCGAGTTGGCTTGCGAACCCGCATGTGGCTGGACGTTGGCGTAATCAGCGCCGAACAGCTCCTTGGCGCGGTCGATGGCCAGTTGTTCGATAACGTCGACGTACTCGCAACCACCGTAGTAGCGCTTGCCTGGATAGCCTTCGGCGTACTTGTTGGTCAGGGCCGAGCCCTGAGCTTCCATGACGGCCGGACTGGTGTAGTTTTCCGAGGCAATCAGCTCGATGTGTTCTTCCTGACGCAGAGCTTCTTGCTCCATGGCGGCAAACAGATCGGCGTCGTACTTGGCGATAGTCAAATCACGGCTGAACATGGCAGTCCTCAAGGGGGCATGGCGGAAAAGGCGGGTATTCTACCCCATCGGGTTTTATCTGGCATATGAAAGGGAATCATCTTGAGTAGCAAACAGGTTCAAGCGGCAAGCTTGACTGTCTACCGCTCGGCTTGAGTTACGCATCGCGGCCCGGATAGGACGCAGAGCGTCCCGAACGGCATTCCCACGCTGGAGCGTGAGGAACGATAGTCTTGTAACTATCGTGCCGATGCTCCGCGTCCTGTTCCGAGCTTGCAGCGCAGAGCGTTCCGAACGGCATTCCTGCGCTGGTGCGTGAGGAGCGGCAGGTGTCCGGTAGAGCACCTGTTTTGCCCATCCCTCAGCTTGCCGTCGCCCTTAATCCAGCATGAATAGCGCATCGTTGCTGAATTGCGCTTCGAACTGGCTTGCTGGCATCGGGCGGCCGAACAGGTAGCCCTGGACTTCGTCGCAGTCGTGTTCGCGAAGAAACTCCAGTTGCTCGTGGGTTTCTACGCCTTCGGCGATGACCGAGAGGTTCAGGCTGTGGGCCATGGCGATGATGGCGCGAGCGATCTGGGCGTCCTGTTCGCCCGACGGAAGGCCGTCGACGAAGGTGCGGTCGATCTTCAGTACGTCGATCGGGAACTGTTTGAGGTAATTCAGCGACGAGTAGCCTGTGCCGAAGTCATCGACAGCGATACTCAGGCCAAGGTTTTTGAGGCCGTCGAGGATCTGCATGGCTTCGTTGACCTCGCGCATCAGGATGCTTTCGGTCAGTTCCAGCTCCAGGCAGGCAGGTGACAGGCCGGTCTGCTCCAGGATGTTGGCGATGCGCTTGCCGAGCTGGCCGTCCGAGAACTGTCGCGCCGAGATGTTGACCGACACTTTCGGAACGCGAACCCGCGCCTGATGCCACTGTTTGAGCTGACGGCACGCTTCAGTGAGCACCCAGTCGCCGACTTCCACCACCAGCCCGAGCTCTTCGAGCACCGGGATGAAGTCGTTGGGCGGCACCAGCCCGCGGCGTGGATGGCGCCAGCGCAACAAGGCTTCCGCACCCGTCAGGCGCTTGCCGTCGCCGCTGAACTGCGGCTGGTAATAAAGGGTGAACTCCTGCTGTTCCAGGGCATGCCGCAAGTCGCTTTCCAGCTCCAGACGCTCCAGAGCGGTCGCGTTCATGTCCGCCTGATAGAACTGGAAGTTGTTCTTGCCACGTTCTTTGGCGTGGTACATCGCCGTGTCGGCGTTCTTCATCAATTGGCTCAGTTCCTTGCCGTCCTGCGGACTGAGTGCGATGCCGATGCTGGCAGTGACAAAGAACTCGCGGCCTTCAAGCACAAACGGCGTTACCAGACTGGTCAGAATCCGCTCGGCCACGTGAATGGCGCGAGTCAGTGCGGCTTCGCGCGAGGTGTCCGGCTGCAGCAACAGGGTGAACTCATCCCCGCCCATACGCGCCACGGTGTCATCGGAAGACACGCAGGCGAGTAGCCGCGTGGCCATTTCCTGAAGCATCCGGTCGCCAGCGGCATGGCCCAGAGAGTCATTGATCGGTTTGAAACGGTCCAGGTCGAGGAACATCAGCACCACCCAGGCCTGTTGGCGCTCGGCGTGTTGCAGCGCCGAATGCAGGCGGTCCTGAAACAGGGTGCGATTGGGCAGGTGAGTCAGGGCGTCGTAATAGGCCAGACGGTGGATGCGGTCCTCGCTGGCCTTGCGCTCGCTGATATCGCTGAAAAAGCACACATAACTCGCCAGATCGCCTTCGTCGTCGAGCACTGCGGTAATGCCGACCCAGGCCGGGTAGTGTTCGCCGTTACGGCGCTTGAGCCTGATTTCACCCTCCCAGGTGCCTTGGCCGTTCAATTGCCTGAGGATGTAGCGCAGGTGGTTTTCCTGTTCCGATTCCACCGTGAGCATGCCCGGTAGCTGGTCGAGCACCTGGGCAACTTCGTAGCCGCTGACGCGGGTGAACGCCTCGTTGGCCTGAACGATATAGCCGGCAGGGTCGGTAATGAGGATCGCCGATGTCGAGTGTTCAAATACGGTGGCGGCCATGCGCAGGTCTTTTTCTGCCCGACGCTGCTGGCTGATGTCCCGGCCGACCCCGAAGATACCCTCGAAATTGCCGTTTTCGTCCCACACCAGCACCACCCGCAGTTCCACCGGGATCTTGCGACCGTCTGCACGCAGGCAGTCGAACAGAAACATTCTGGTCGTCACCTCTTCGCGCAATCTGGCGAGTTCCTGAGGTTTGTGCAGTACCTTGCCGATGCGGTTGATGAGCGCATCGAAACCGATCACTTGCTGAGGGTTGGCAATAGCTGCGGACCAGCCGTTCTGGATAATCCACTCGGCGCTGTACCCCAGCGCGCGTTCCACCGAGGGGCTGACGTAATTGACCGCCAACTGGCCATCCGTGGAAAAGATCACATCGCTGATGCTTTCAGCGAGCATGCGATAACGCTGTTCGCTGTCACGCAGCGACTGGCTGGACGAAACCTGCTCGGTAATGTCCTTGGCGATGCCGATGATGCGCGTGACCAGGTTTTCTGCGTCCCAGGCCAGCGCCTGTTCGCGCACATCGAAGCAGCGCCAGTTGTTCTCGCGATCCCGAAAGCGCAGCACGCATTGTAATAACTCGTTATGGCCGTGGTGGCGCTGGCGCAGGCGCATGTCCTGGTAGCTTCTGGCGTCGTCAGGGTGCAGCAGGATTTCCCAGAAGAACTCGCCCATGGCACGCAGCTCGGACTTGCTGTAGCCCAGTGTGTAGCCGAAATGGTGGTTGCTGTAGATCACGCGCTGGCTGAGTACGTCCTGAACGTACAGGTGGTCCGGCACGGTTCGCACCACGTCGGACCAGAAGCTCTCGCGGTCCAGCAATGACAGCTCGATCTGTTTGCGGCTGGTGATATCGCCGATGCTGAGAATGACGGCATCGAAGTCGCTGCGTGACTCGGGCAGGCGCATGACCAGCCATAGATGCTGGTCCTGACCGCTTGCGCGTGTCAGGCAGATTTCCAGCTCCAGCCTTGGCAGCCCGGCGAGAACAGCCTGAATGACCTGAACGCCGATGCCGGGGCGCGACCGCGATTCGCCCTCGATCAACGGCTGCCACGCCTGTTCACTGTGTTCGATTTCCAGCAGGCCCAGGGCAACTTCGTTGAGTTCGTTGATTCGCAACTGCTGCAACAGTCTTTTCAGCGAGGCTGGCTGGCTTTTGAGCAGAAGCTCGAAGTCCTCGTCCGTTCTGACCTGGAGTGCTTCCAGCTGTTCTTGCAGACCCGACATGTCCATGACGCAGATCGCAACGCCCGCACCCTCGAAGATATCGCGATAGCGGCGGCGGCTTTGCAGCATCTGGCGCTGACGCTTGCGCAGGCTCATCAGTGCGATCAGCGGCAGGATCGACAGCAGCAGGCCGACCAGGCACTTGCCGATCAATGGCGCAAGCAGCTCGCTGCGGGCCTTGTAGGTATCGAACAGGCCCCGCAGTTGCCAGTCACTGTTGCTCAGTGGCTGAAGCAGCACGGTATCGGAAAGACCGCTGTCCGCCTCGTTGGAGGGGGCCGGTTCACGGATGAGAACCCGCTGGGTCTTGCGTTGTTCCAGGCGCCACACATGTTGAAAGTCTTGAGCGGGCTGGCTGGTCAGGTCCTTCAAGGCATCGGGTGCCATGCGCAGCGCCCAGTAATCGCCGCTGACGCCACCGCCTTGGCGAATCAGTACATAAATCTGTTTACCGTCTTCGGTGCCGGTGTAGAAATAGGGGTGGCCTTGGGCCTTTTTCATGGCCTGCTTGAGAAACTCTCCGTCGCGGGATGCCTCGGCGCTGTCACTGACAATGTCACCTGTCGGGTTCAGTCGCGCTGCGCTGCGCAGCGCGGGCAGGGCAGTACGAAGGCTTGCCAGCGCCGTCGGCTGCTCCAGCCGGTCTCCGGAGGATTGCGCTTCGTCCAGCAGATTCATGGCGATTTGCGCCTTGAGTGCCATGTTCAGACTCATCCGGTCGGAAAGCTGGATGCTGTACTCCAGGCTGCGCTGGCGCTGGCGTTCCTGAGTCTGATGAAACTGTTCGATCAATTGCCAGAGCAGCAGTGCAAGCACCACCAACACCAGCGCGGCCAATGCACCTTTCACTGAGCCGCGCAAAGGCCTGGTCGCACTGTCTGTAGCGACACTGGATGACGGCAGAGGCGTTGAAGTGGGCAAATCGTTGTTCCTGACTGCTGGACTGAAGCAGCGATGCTTTATGTAAAATAAGCGGGTCGCCCAAAGAGGGCGGCTAGCATGCCTTTACTTGTGGCAGAGTGCCAGCCCCATTGGGCCGGATCGTTTGCCCTGCACGCTGCATTCGGGTAGCTTTGCGCAACGCGTGGTATCCACCGACTCCTGCATGAGTGACTCCACTTTTTGCAATATCGACCAGGCTTTATATGTGTCAGCACGGCCCCGATCTGTTTCTGCCTGGGTTCATTCAAGGCTCGGAACGGTCTCGCGGCAAGTCTTGCGGACAAATAAAAGCTTTTTTCCGGCCGGAGCTTTAAGCTCGCGTTCTAAATCGGTCCTCATCACAGACGCTAGGTTTTCATTTCATGGCTCAATACGTCTACACCATGCATCGGCTGAGCAAAGTTGTGCCGCCGAAGCGTGAAATCCTGAAAAACATCTCTCTGTCTTTCTTCCCCGGCGCCAAGATCGGCGTGCTGGGTCTCAACGGCTCGGGCAAGTCCACGCTGTTGAAAATCATGGCTGGCGTCGACACCGAATTTGACGGCGAAGCGCGCCCGATGCCCGAGCTTAATGTGGGTTATCTGCCGCAAGAGCCACAACTTGACCCGAACAAGACGGTCCGTGAAGTGGTTGAAGAGGCAGTCAGCGTGATCAAGGACGCCCAGGCGCATCTTGATCAGGTTTACGCCGAATATGCCGAGCCGGACGCTGATTTCGACAAGCTGGCAGCCGAGCAGGCCAAGCTTGAAGCGATCCTGCAGGCCAGCGACGGTCATAACCTGGAACGCCAGCTGGAAGTAGCCGCCGACGCACTGCGTCTGCCCGCCTGGGATGCCAAGGTTTCGGTCCTGTCAGGTGGTGAAAAGCGCCGTGTTGCGCTGTGCCGCCTGTTGCTGTCGGCACCGGACATGCTGCTGCTCGACGAACCGACCAACCACCTGGATGCCGACTCTGTCGCCTGGCTGGAGCATTTCCTGCACGACTTCCCGGGCACCGTGGTTGCGATCACGCACGACCGTTACTTCCTGGATAACGTGGCTGGCTGGATTCTGGAACTCGACCGCGGCGCGGGCATTCCTTACGAGGGTAACTATTCTGGCTGGCTTGAAGCCAAGTCCGACCGTCTGGCTCAGGAGTCCAAGCAACAGACCGCCCACGAAAAGGCCATGAAAGACGAGCTGGAATGGGTCCGCAAGGGCGCCAAGGCGCGTCAGTCCAAATCCAAGGCGCGTCTGCAACGCTTCGAAGAAATGCAGTCGCAGGAATTCCAGAAGCGCAGCGAGACCAACGAGATCTATATCCCGGCCGGTCCGCGTCTGGGCGACAAGGTTATCGAGTTCAAGAACGTTACCAAGGGCTACGGCGACCGCGTGTTGATCGACAACCTGTCGTTCTCCATGCCTAAAGGTGCCATCGTCGGCGTGATCGGTGGTAACGGTGCCGGTAAATCGACCCTGTTCCGCATGCTGATGGGCAAGGAACAGCCGGATTCGGGCAGCATCGAAGTTGGTGAGACCGTGCAACTGGCCTGCGTGGACCAGAGCCGCGATGACCTGGACGGCAGCAAATCGGTGTTTCAGGCGGTGTCCGACGGTTCCGATGTGATCCGTATCGGCAACTATGAAATCCCGTCGCGCACCTACGTTGGTCGTTTCAACTTCAAGGGCGGCGATCAGCAGAAGTTCGTCAAGGACCTGTCCGGTGGTGAGCGTGGCCGTCTGCATCTGGCGCTGACCCTGAAAGAGGGCGGCAACGTGCTGCTGCTCGACGAACCGTCAAACGACCTTGACGTTGAAACCCTTCGTTCGCTGGAGGAAGCGCTGCTGGACTTCCCGGGCGCCGCCATTGTGATCTCCCACGATCGGTGGTTCCTTGACCGTGTAGCGACGCACATCCTGGCGTACGAAGACGACTCACAAGCGATCTTCTTCGAAGGTAACTACACCGAGTATGAAGCGGATCGCAAGAAGCGTCTGGGTGAAGCAGCTACCCAGCCGCACCGCGTGCGTCACAAGAAGCTGGCCTGATCAGCGTTAAGGCATGCGCCGTTCCTGACCGGGAACGGCGCTGCCGTTATTGTTCATCAGCGCGCTTTAAGCATCCGGCTCGATCAGCAGTATTTCAATCGACTGATTCCCTGCCGGCCGCTCCCACACCACTTCATCGCCTTTCTGCGCACCGATCAATGCACGTCCCAGTGGCGAGCCCCAGTTGATCAGCCCTTTGGCGGCATCCGCCTGATCCTCCCCGACCAGATGCACGCGCTGGCGGTTGTCTTCTTCATCCGCGAACGTCACCCAACTGCCAATTTGTACCTTTTCGGTCGAGACGGCCGTTGTCACAACCTGCGCGCTTTGCAGGCGCTGGGTGTAGTAACGCAGGTCGCGTTCAAGGTCAGCCTGGCGCTGTTTGTCAGCGGCGTCTCCCAACGCGGTTTGCGCACTGTGCTGCGCCTGCAGGCTGCTGACGTGCTTCTTGAGCAACTTCAGGCCCTCGGCAGTGACGTAATTGGTCTGTGCGCTGACCAGCCGCTCTACCGGTTGCTCGGCATCGGCGGCAGCGTTGTCTTCGTTTACAAATGCGCGGCTCATGAGGTGTCCTCCCTAATGAGCTTTGGGCCACAAGCGGACAGCATTGGTTTCGTCGATTTTCCCGAGTGCGTCAGTTGGGGCGATAGGCCTTGGCTGCACTGCGGGTCTTCTCTCGCTCCCAGGCACGGTCACGATCGTTGAAGACCTGGCCGGGGTCGAGTCGGTCGCGGTTATCCTGCGAGGCCTGACACTGGCGAAAACCGTCAGTCCAGCCTTGGGCGTAGAGCTTGTCCTTCAGATAGCGGGGTACGTTTTTTCTGAATTGACCGGTGCTGGCACCTGCTGCGTCCCTGCCACTGCTGCAACCGTCCTGATAACCGTCTGCAAAGCCCGGCGGATAACCCTCGGCCAACATCTGGTCACGGGTGGACTGACAACCTGCCAGCACGATGGCCAGCGACAACAACACCCAATACCGCTTCATGGTGGTTCCCTCTACTTATGAGAGGAGTCTAGAAGGTAATTTGTGAGTTATTTGTAAAAGCGATGTAGGGAATAAGTGATGGCGGCGTGCCTTTATTTTGAGGCAGTGCCGCCCGCAGTTTTTGCACTCACCTTGTCAGTAGTGATACCACTTCACTTCAAGCATTACTTCGTTCTGCGGTGAACTCATCTGGCTGAATTCGCGTTGGGCACTCAGGCGCAGGCCGAGGTTGCGCGACAGCTCCCACTGCTGATTGAGGCTGACGCTGCGGCGTACTTCGCCATTGGTGAAATAGTCGCCCTTGGCTTCCAGGCTCAGGTTGCCCAGCGGGTTGCGCCACAGTACGCCAGTGTTGAAGCCAGCAGCGGGGGAGATGAATTCGGCGAAGTCGTTGTTGTGCTCGACGCGCACGGTGCCCAGCGCAAACCCCAGCACTTCGTCGCCCAATTGCCAGGTACCGCCACCACCACCGTTGACGTGGCTGACAAGGTTTTCATCGCCATGTTTGCCAAGTACCCGTTCCAGCCCGCCGGTGACTTGCCATGACCAGGGTTTCAGCAGCTCGGTACGCGGGGTCAGGGAACGAATGGTGGCCAGGTCCAGTTGCTGAACTTGCCAGTCGTTACCTTCGTATTGGCGCACCTTGAGCTGAAGAATTTCGATCTGCGCACCCAGCGGAAAGCCATAGGCGTTGTCGTTCAGGTCGTGATAGGCCATGCGCAGGCCATATTCGGCGAACGCTTTGTCACCGCGCGTGCCGGCACCCAGTTGCCAGGTACGTGATTCGTGGCCTTCTTCCGGCAGGCCGGGACGCGGGATGTCCAGCTGTGGCGGCGGGTTCTGATTGATCGCCTGCAACAATTCGAAACTGCGTTGCGAGCGCTGCGTGTCGCGTTCAAGCCCGTTGGCGCGGTAGCGCTCCAGACGATAGGCCGCGTCCTGAATCAACGCGCGGCGTTCTTTCGGCTGCGCGAGGTACTCGCTGTTTTGCAGTTGTTTCTGATCGGCGCTGACTTTCAGCACCCACTGTTGCTCGTCGGCATCAAGGGGCTCGGCGCGGCTCAGCAATTCCCGCTCGCGGGAAGGGCGATAGTCGATCTTTTCAACCAGCCCTGCGGCCTTGATCGCCTTGACCGTATCGGTCGGGATCGCAGTCAGGCCGAATTGCTCGGTGAGATTCAGCCCAGGTCGTGCGACCTGCAGCAATTCCAACAGGCGGTACGAGCAGTTTTCGTCGAAGAAGAAATAGCTGAAGCGAATCTGCTTCAATTCCCAGACATGTTCAACCATGCGCCCGGTTTCTTCCGGGGTCAGATTCAGACGGTATTCCCACAGGTCACGGTTTTCCAGGCTGCGGTATTCCGAGAGCTTTTCCTGATAGGGCACCAGCGCAAACAAGCCAGGGTAGCCGCCAGCCAAGCCTTTCCAGGCATACAGAATGCTGTTGTCCATGCCTTCTATGTAGGCACCGAAGTTGATCGCATAGCTGAGTAACGTGGTGTTGTTGGTTTTCGCGCTGGCCGGATCGATGCGCAGTAACGTGTGGCCGAACATCGACGAGGGGCTGTTGAGGTATGCGGCCGGAAAAATCAGCACGGTGCTGTCCGGTGCCACATCCTTGTACCAGGCCTTGAACTCCTTGCAGTCCGGCGTGGGCAGGTCAGTCAGTTGCAACTGGTCGCGCAGCCAGCGGGTGCGTGCCGGGTACACGCACTGGGCGTGGGTCTGTTCGTTGGTTACGGGGGCGTATATGGCGTCAAGTGTCGCGCTCAGTTCCGCCTTCGGGTCGTGTGCACCGTCGGCAGCGAGAAAGAATTTCGGGTCTGTCACATAGCTGCGCCAACCACCGAGCTTGCCTGCTTCGTAGTGACCCAGTGAAATCCAGAACGGCTCATTGGCCAATTGCTGCAAACGGTCAGCGGTAGCATGAGGTGCCGCAGACAAGGGGGCACAGACAAACAGCGCCAGCGAGACAAGACGTTTGAGCATAGAGGGCAACTAGTCAGGAGAAGTCAGGAAAGGTGATCCCGCCCTTTGCAATGAAAGGGCGGGCGAGCGACTTTAAGCCTGGGTAGCGTACTTGGCCAGAGTCGGATCGTTTTTCAGAACGTTGACGGTGTTGGTGTGAACGTCTTCAGCGGTGGCGTCGGCCTTGCTGAAAATTTGCGAGAAGTGCTCGTGAGTGACCGCAGCGAAGTGCTCACGATCTTCTGGTGCAACGCCCAGTACCACAGCGTAGGTAGTCAGTGCTTCGCCCTGACCCATCGCCATGTCCTTGGAAAGTTCATCCATCATGCCGTTCATGGCAAGCCAGGATTTACCGCCGTAAGTCAGTGCGCCGTTGGTCGAGCAGCCGTTGGTACCGGAGGTCATGCCGAAGGTGGCGTTACCCGAGGTGCCGTTGGTGGTTGAGGCCAGGAAGTGAGCTGGAGTGCCGCGTTGACCTTCAAACAGCATGTTGCCCCAGCCGCAGTCCGGACCGCCTGGCGCTTGAGCCATAGCGTTGATGGATACAGCGGCGAAGAGCGTTCCAAGAAGAATCCGTTTCATAGCTTTTTCTCTTTTTAGTTCAGCCAAGGGTCGAGTTTCTTGAGTAGTCACATCAAGACAGACGGCCAACCAGCAACCACCTGTGCAGTTTGGAGCTTAGGCGGGTTCCAAGGGTTCCGTGAGCTATTACAGATTATTGCCGGAAATAGAAATTTTCCGGGCCGCGGGCAATTGCTTTGAGCCTGTAGGCGCCTTTCGGTTTTTCCTGCCTTGCAAGTCTTGTACGGCGAGCGCCAGAATGCCGACATCTGCCCCGCCTGATGTAAGGACTACTGATGCCCGATTCTGTCGCAGCCAACCTACGCCTGGCGCCACATGCGCTGACCCGTCCGTTTTCCGCTGAGCAGTTCAGCTTTGCGACCACTAACGAGCTTGAACCCTTTCGCGGTGTACTAGGCCAGGAGCGTGCCGTAGAGGCCTTGCAGTTCGGCGTTGCCATGCCGCGCCCCGGTTACAACGTATTTGTCATGGGCGAACCCGGCACTGGCCGCTTTTCGTTCGTCAAACGCTACCTCAAGGCCGAAGGCAAGCGGATGAAGACGCCTTCGGACTGGGTTTACGTCAACAATTTCGATGAGCCCCGCGAGCCCAAGGCTCTGGAACTGCCACCGGGCACTGCCCATGAGTTCACGGCCGACATCGGTGGCCTGATCGATAACCTGCTGGTGACCTTCCCGGCGGTTTTCGAGCACCCGTCCTATCAGCAGAAAAAAAGCTCGATCGACCGTGCGTTCAATCAGCGCTACGACCGCGCACTGGATGTGATCGAGCGCCTGTCGCTGGAAAAGGACATCGCGCTGTATCGCGACAGCTCCAACATCGCCTTCACGCCGATGGCTGATGGCAAGGCGCTGGACGAGGCCGAGTTTTCGCAGTTGCCCGAGGCTGATCGGGAGCGTTTTCACGAAGATATCTCCGCCCTTGAGGAGCGCCTCAACGAAGAGCTGGCCAGCCTGCCGCAGTGGAAGCGTGAGTCGAACAACCAGCTTCGTCAGTTGAACGAAGAAACCATCACGCTGACCTTGCAGCCACTGTTGGCACCGCTCTCGGAAAAATATGCCGAGAACGCTGCGGTCTGCGCTTATCTGCAGGCGATGCAGGTGTACCTGCTCAAGACCTTGGTCGAGCAGCTGGTCGACGACGCCAAAACCGATGCTCAGGCACGCAAGCTACTGGAAGAGCAGTACAGCCCGAGCCTGGTGGTGGGAAATACCCGCGACGGCGGCGCACCGGTGGTTTTCGAGCAGCATCCTACGTATGACAACCTGTTCGGGCGAATTGAATACAGCACCGATCAGGGCGCGCTGTACACCACGTATCGACAGTTGCGGCCCGGTGCGCTGCATCGCGCAAATGGCGGCTTTCTGATTCTGGAAGCCGAAAAAATGCTCGGCGAGCCGTTCGTCTGGGACGCGCTCAAGCGCACCCTGCAGTCGCGCAAACTGAAAATGGAGTCGCCGCTGGGCGAGCTGGGGCGCGTGGCAACAGTAAGTCTGACGCCGCAGGTTATTCCGTGGAACGTCAAGATCATCATCATTGGTTCGCGCTCGCTGTATTACACCCTGCAAGACCTCGATCCTGACTTTCAGGAGATGTTCCGGGTACTGGTCGATTTCGACGAAGAAATTCCGATGGTCGACGAGACGCTCGAGCAATTCGCTCAGTTGCTGAAGACCCGAACCTCGGAAGAGGGCATGGCGCCGTTGACCGCCGATGCGGTGGCGCGACTGGCGACCTACAGCGCTCGACTGGCTGAACACCAGGGGCGTTTGTCGGCGCGTATCGGCGATCTGTTCCAGTTGGTCAGCGAGGCAGACTTCATCCGCCAGTTGGCCAACGACGACAAGACCGACGCCGGGCATATCGAGCGTGCGCTGAAGGCCAAGGCCACGCGCACCGGGCGGGTTTCCGCGCGGATTCTCGATGACATGATGGCGGGTGTGATCCTCATCGATACGGACGGTGCCGCGGTCGGCAAATGCAACGGCCTGACGGTTCTGGAAGTCGGTGATTCGGCGTTTGGCGTGCCGGCGCGTATTTCCGCCACGGTCTATCCGGGTGGCAGCGGGATTGTCGACATCGAGCGCGAGGTCAATCTTGGCCAGCCGATCCACTCCAAAGGCGTGATGATCCTCACCGGCTACCTGGGTAGCCGTTACGCTCAGGAATTCCCGCTGGCGATATCAGCGAGTATTGCGCTTGAGCAATCCTACGGTTACGTGGACGGCGACAGTGCGTCGCTGGGCGAGGCCTGCACGCTGATTTCAGCGTTATCGCGCACTCCGCTCAAGCAGTGCTTCGCAATTACCGGCTCCATCAATCAGTTCGGCGAAGTGCAGGCGGTGGGCGGGGTCAACGAGAAAATCGAAGGCTTCTTCCGTCTTTGTGAAGCACGCGGGCTGACGGGCGAGCAGGGCGCTATCATTCCGCACGCCAACGTCACCACGCTGATGCTGGATGAGCGTGTGGTGCAGGCCGTGCGTGACGGGCAATTCCATATCTATGCGGTACGTCAGGCTGACGAGGCCTTGAGCCTGCTGGTCGGCGAGCCTGCCGGTGCGCCTGACGAGAATGGCGAGTTTCCGGAAGGCAGCGTGAACGCACGTGTGGTTGAGCGCTTGCGCGACATCGCGGAAATGCTCAGCGACGAAGACCTCAAGGAAGAGCTGGAGAAGGAGCCAGCCCAGTTACAGTCTGAACTGAAGGTCTGACAACGGCGCTAGCCGGGCGGTGCTGACGCCGCCCGGTATTGCGTTCATCAGCAATCCGTTCATCAGGGATATTTCCCGCGGGACGGTTTTCTTCTAATCTTGATCATGACCGCAGTGGCCAATCGGATTGGCGCACATCCTGCTTTGCCAGACGGATGAATACTGTTGCTGATCAGGAGCGCATCATGCAGCGTAGCCTTTGCCTTACCCGAGAATGCATGGGGCTGATGACCCGCATCGAATGTGTCATTCGGCCTCTTCCCCACGATGGCGGACAGTGGATGGTGTTTTTCGCTGCCGGCATGGCTGAAGAACAGCCCTCCGCGATCAAGTCCCAAGGGCCGTTCAACGGCCTGCCAGCAGCGCAGGCGGTACTGACTAGCATCATCGAGAGCCTGTCGCTGCATGGTTATCAATGCGCCGATGATGTACCGATATGGACCTTGCATATTCAAGCCGAACTGCGCCGTATCAACAGTGGCATGGTGGTATGTGAGCGCTCATCGCTTTTCTAGCCAGTCGGCGCTACGCCAACCGGTCTTCTGACAGTGCATATCTGCGTGCTGTGCGATATTTTGTCGCATCTCCAGGGCAGCGCGTTACCGCTGATATACTCGCCCGCTCCTTCAAAACACCTTGCGAGTATCAATGGAACGTTTTTTTGAAAATGCCATGTACGCATCGCGCTGGCTGCTGGCGCCGATCTATTTCGGTCTTTCTCTCGGGCTGCTGGCGTTGTGTCTGAAATTCTTCCAGGAAATCTTTCACGTCATCCCCAACATCTTCTCGCTGGCCGAAGCTGATTTGATTCTGGTGCTGCTGTCGCTGATCGACATGGCGCTGGTGGGTGGTTTGCTGGTGATGGTGATGATTTCCGGCTACGAGAACTTCGTATCGCAGCTGGACATCGATGAGGACAAGGAAAAGCTCAACTGGCTGGGCACCATGGATTCGTCTTCGCTGAAGATGAAAGTGGCGGCCTCCATTGTGGCAATTTCCTCCATCCACCTGCTGCGGGTGTTCATGGATGCCACCAACATCAAGCCTGAATACCTGATGTGGTACGTGATTATCCACATGACCTTCGTGATATCCGCGTTTGCGATGGGCTATCTGGACAAGCTGACCAAGCACTGAGGCTAGCGAAGTTAAAAGGGGCAGGCGGTTTCGGTTCTGGTGTGTCGCGTCCTTGTGTTGTAAAACGTCTGTTCCGATGCATTAGACGTTGCGCAGGAGAGTCGACCATGAATTACCAGGAGTTTACCGACCACGCCCAGGCCGGTCGGGTGGACGAGCTGAACCTGATCTCCATCGAAGGCGGTATTTATCTGCTCGATGTGCGCATGAATGGCACCTCGGTGATGCTCAAGGACCCGGCAGGCAAGACCTTGCATCTTCGTTCGGTGGAGCATGCCCGGGAGTTGCTGAAGAACGTGCCGGTGGTGCCGTTCTATCTGGTGCATAGCGTGGTGCATGACGAGCTGTGTGGCATGCCGGTCAATGACCGTTCCGAGATGCGCATGCCTATCTCCTTTCATTCGTCATGGTCCTGACTTTAAAGGGCCAATCGCCACTGCGGTAGGGGCTGTGGAGGCAATTGTGCTAGGCTGCTCGCCCTTTTGGTTCGGGGCGCATCAGGGTATAGCGTGATTGCCGTTCAGGTATTGCGCGATTATCGACTGCGTGCCCCTCTGCGGAGCAGTGTCATGTCCGAAGTCAATCTGTCCACCGACGAAACCCGCGTGAGCTACGGCATTGGCCGTCAGTTGGGCGACCAGTTGCGCGACAACCCGCCACCGGGCGTCAACCTGGAAGCCATCGTGGCAGGCCTGCGTGATGCGTTTGGCGGTCAGCCAAGCCGTGTGGGTCAGGAAGAGATGTCCGCCAGCTTCAAGGTTATCCGTGAAATCATGCAGGCCGAAGCGGCCGCCAAGGCTGAACAGGCTGCGGGTGCCGGCAAGGCTTACCTGGCTGAAAATGCCAAGCGCGAAGGCGTGACCACACTGGCCTCGGGTCTGCAATTCGAAGTGCTGACCGCTGGCGCTGGCGCCAAACCAACCCGTGAAGATCAGGTGCGCGTGCACTATCACGGTACGCTGATCGACGGTAACGTCTTCGACAGCTCCTACGATCGTGGCGAGCCTGCGGAATTTCCGGTCAGCGGCGTGATTGCTGGCTGGACCGAGGCACTGCAACTGATGAACGCTGGCAGCAAATGGCGTCTACACGTACCGAGCGAGCTGGCTTATGGCGCTCAGGGCGTAGGCAGCATCGCACCGCACAGCGTGCTGGTGTTCGACGTGGAACTGCTGGACGTTCTGTAAGCGACCCGGTCGATGCAGATAGTCGCTGAACGAATCGCGCTGATTCGTTCAGCGGTGGGGTTGTGCTGATGCTCCATGCTCAGTGCAACTCACCCATCGGGCGCAACGCCCGCGCGTAGCAGAACAGAAACAGGTTTCTCACCAGTTCCTTGAGCACCAATGGCTCGCTGGAACTCAAGCTGCACACATCCAGATCGCCCTGATCACGTAACTCCTCCAGCGCTTCCTCTTCCAGCACCGCACACACTTCGCCTGTCTCGCGATGAAGAATTCTCAGGTAAGGGTGGGGTCTGTCCAGCCATGCATCGATCAAATAGGTCATGTCTCATCTCCTGTGCAAGTAAGATGAGAATAATTCTTATCGGGATAATAGCAAGGCTCTATTGAGATTAATTCTCATTTTGCGCTGAATGGTTGATCCAGATCAGCGAATGCCGACGCGGAGCGTCGGGACGATAGTTACAGAACTATCGTTCCTCACGCTCCGCGTGGGAATGCCGTTCGTGACGCTCTGCGTCACACAGCGACGCCGTCGGCCTGTCAGTGATGCTCGCGGGTAGCGCGGAATTTCACGTCGGGCCAGCGTTCTTCCATCAGCGCCAGGTTCACGCGGGTAGGGGCGAGGTAGGTCAGGTGACCGCCGCCGTCCATTGCCAGGTTTTCCACCGCCTTGTTCTCAAACTCTTCGAGCTTCTTCTTGTCGTCGCAGTCGATCCAGCGGGCAGACCACACGGTGATCGGCTCGTAGGCGCATTCGACCTTGTATTCTTCCTTCAGACGGCTGGCGACCACATCGAACTGCAGCACACCGACGGCGCCGAGGATGATGTCGTTGCTGCGCTGCGGGAAGAACACCTGCGTGGCGCCTTCTTCGGCCAGCTGTTGCAGACCCTGACGCAATTGCTTGGATTTGAGCGGGTCCTTCAGGCGCACGCGGCGGAACAACTCCGGTGCGAAGTGCGGAATACCGGTGAAGCCCAGTGCTTCGCCTTCGGTGAAGGTGTCGCCGATCTGGATGGTGCCGTGGTTGTGCAAACCGATGATGTCACCGGCATAGGCTTCTTCCAGTTGCTCGCGCTCCGACGAGAAGAACGTCAGCGCATCACCGATCCGCACGTCCTTGCCCAGGCGCACGTGGCGCATTTTCATGCCCTTGTCGTAACGGCCAGAACAGATACGCATGAACGCGATACGGTCGCGGTGCTTGGGGTCCATGTTCGCCTGGATCTTGAACACGAAACCGCTGAATTTCTCTTCGGCCGGTTCGACAGTGCGCTCGTTGGCCACGCGTGCCAGTGGCTTGGGCGCCCAGTTCACCACGGCATCGAGTACATGGTCGACGCCGAAGTTGCCCAGCGCGGTGCCGAAAAACACCGGGGTCAATTGGCCGTCGATGAATTCCTGCTGGTTGAACTCGTGGCAGGCACCCTGCACCAGTTCCAGTTGCTCGACAAAGCGGTCGTACTCGTCACCCAGATGGGCGCGGGCTTCGTCCGAATCGAGCTTCTCGATGATTTTGGTTTCGGTACGCTCGTGGCCGTGACCTGCGGTGTAGACAATGATGTAGTCGTCGGCCAGGTGGTAGACACCTTTGAAGTCCCGGTAGCAACCAATCGGCCAGGTGATCGGCGCAGCCTTGATCTTGAGTACGGCTTCGATTTCATCAAGCAGCTCGATAGGGTCGCGGATGTCGCGGTCGAGCTTGTTGATGAAACTGACGATAGGCGTGTCGCGCAGGCGGCAGACATCCATCAGCGCAATGGTGCGTGGCTCGACGCCTTTACCGCCGTCGAGGACCATCAAGGCCGAGTCGACTGCCGTCAGGGTGCGATAGGTGTCTTCGGAGAAGTCTTCGTGGCCTGGGGTGTCGAGCAGGTTGATCATGTGCTCGCGATACGGAAACTGCATCACGGACGTAGTAATGGAGATACCACGCTGTTTCTCCATTTCCATCCAGTCGGAGGTGGCGTGACGGTCGGATTTACGCGACTTGACCGTACCGGCGACGGAAATGGCCTTGCCCATCAGCAGGAGTTTTTCCGTGATGGTGGTTTTACCCGCATCCGGGTGGGAAATAATGGCGAAAGTGCGGCGTTTCGCGACTTCGGCGGCCTGTTGGGTCATGGGAAATCGCCTGGGATGGGATTGAAAAAGGGCGCAGATTATAGCTCAACTCGCGGCAATAACCGAACCGTTCAGACAATAAACGATGGCCAGATAATGTCTCGTGTGGGAACCTTTCAGGTCGTGGAGACGTCCACTCCCCCGTCAAGGCTCGCAACGAAGCCAACGCAAGGGGCTGATTCATCAGCATGTTGGCTTGACGAAGCTGCGCTTATGGCTTGTGTTTTCGCCGAGGTTAAACCCTTACCGGCGACCCACCCGCTGCTCTTCGCGAACGTTATTGCCGGTGTCCTTTGCGGACGCCCTGGTCAACGCGTTCGCCGACTGAAATAAGGAGTCCGCCTGTGGCTAATCGCTATGGCAAGGGGCTATTGGGAGGTGCGGTTGTGATCGCACTCCTGGCCCTGCTGATCCACTGGATCGGCATCAGTACTATCAAGCAATACCAGGATGACCTGCTGTTCTACCTTCAGGCTCACCTGATTCTGGTTCTGGTTTCAATGTTGGCGGCCCTGGTGGTCGGTATCCCCGCAGGCATCGCCCTAAGCCGCCCGAGCATGGTTGGCCGCGCCGAACGTTTCATGCAGATATTCAACATTGGCAACACCGTTCCTCCTCTCGCCGTTCTGGCCATTGCCCTCGGGATACTCGGGATCGGCAGCGGGCCCGCGATCTTCGCGCTGTTCCTCGCCTCTTTGCTGCCTATCGTGCGTAACACCTATGAAGGCCTGAAAAACGTTCAGGGTTCACTCAAGGAAGCTGCGGTCGGCATCGGCATGACCCCGCGTCAGGTGCTGTGGCGTGTCGAGTTGCCTAACGCCGTGCCGATCATCATCGGTGGTGTGCGTGTCGCGCTGGCGATCAATGTCGGGACCGCGCCGCTGGCGTTTCTCATCGGTGCCAATAGCCTGGGCAGCCTGATTTTCCCCGGCATCGCCTTGAACAACCAGCCGCAACTGGTGCTGGGTGCGGCGTGTACCGCTCTGCTGGCGCTGCTGCTTGACGGGCTGGTGATACTGGCCAGTCGTCTCTGGCTGGAACGCGGTCTGGCTCGCTGAGCGAAGGAATTATCATGAAAAGAATATGTTTGTTTTTAGGTTTGGCCTTGCTGTTTCCGGCATTTGCCCAAGCGGCTGATAAACCGCTTTTACGGGTCGGCGCACGGGTGTTCACTGAACAGACCATGCTTGCCGAGCTGACTGCGCAATACCTGCGAACCAAGAACTACGATGTGCAGATTACCGGCGGTCTTGGCAGCAACCTGGCGCGTAGCGCACAGGAAAGCGGTCAGTTGGATCTGCTCTGGGAATACACCGGTGTGTCGCTGGTTGCCTACAACCACATCGATGAAAAACTCGACAGCGCACAGACTTACGCGCGAGTGAAGGAAGTCGATGCCAAGAAAGGCCTGGTCTGGCTTTCGCCGTCGAAATTCAACAACACCTACGCGTTGGCACTGCCGCAAAAAGTGGCTGACAAGTACCCGCAGGTCAACACCATGACCGACCTGACCAAAGTGCTCAAGGACGAAGCCAAAGAGGGTCATGTCGTAGCGCTGGACACCGAGTTTGCCAACCGTTCCGACGGCCTGATCGGTATGGTCAAGCACTACGACATGAATCTCGGTCGTGAAAACACCCGGCAGATGGACGCCGGGCTGGTCTACACCGCGTTGCGCAACGGTCAGGTTTTCGCCGGTCTGGTGTACACCACCGACGGACGTCTCAACGCGTTCAAACTGAAAGTGCTGGAAGACGACAAGCACTACTTCCCTGACTACACCGCAGCGCCGGTGATCCGTCAGGAATATCTGGACAAGCATCCGGACATCGCCACGCTGCTCAAGCCGCTGGCTGACCTGCTGGACAACCAGACCATGATCGACCTCAACGCTCGCGTCGACGTCGGCCATGAAAGCCCCTCCACGGTTGCTGCAGACTTTCTGCGCCAGCACCCATTGAATTAAGGAAGGAGACGATATGAGTTTCTTGAGCGCCTTCTCCCATCTGGACTGGGCACAGGTTCTGCAACTGACCTGGCAGCACATTACGCTGGTGGGCATCGCTGTGACCCTTGCGATTCTCGTCGGCGTGCCGCTGGGCGTGCTGATGACGCGTTTTCCAGCACTGGCAGGCCCGTTACAAGCCAGCGCCACGGTGCTGCTGACTGTACCGTCGATTGCCCTGTTCGGCCTGTTGCTGCCGTTCTACTCCAAATTCGGCCAGGGCCTTGGCCCGATGCCGGCTATTACCGCAGTGTTTCTCTATTCGCTGCTGCCGATCATGCGTAACACCTACCTGGCGCTGACTGGCGTCGAACCGGGTATCCGCGAGGCCGCCAAAGGCATCGGCATGACCTTCGGACAGCGCCTGCGCATGGTTGAACTGCCTATCGCCGTACCCGTCATCCTTGCTGGTGTGCGCACCGCCGTGGTGATGAATATCGGTGTCATGACCATCGCCGCGACCATCGGTGCCGGTGGTCTGGGTGTACTCATTCTTGCTTCTATCAGCCGCAGCGATATGTCGATGCTGATCGTCGGCGCGGTACTGGTCAGCATTCTGGCCATCATCGCCGACCTTCTCCTGCAATGGCTGCAACGCACGCTGACTCCAAAAGGATTACTGAAATGATCGAACTCCAGAACCTCTCCAAGACTTTCCAGAGCAACGGCAAAGAAGTGAAGGCTGTCGATTCGGTCAGCCTCACGGTCAACGAAGGCGAAATCTGCGTCTTCCTCGGCCCCTCGGGCTGCGGCAAGAGCACCACGCTTAAAATGATCAACCGCCTGATCATGCCGACCTCCGGCAAAGTGCTGATCAATGGCGAAGACACCACTGATCTGGACGAAGTGACCCTGCGTCGCAACATCGGCTACGTGATTCAGCAGATCGGTCTGTTCCCGAACATGACCATCGAAGAAAACATCGTGGTGGTGCCCAAGCTGCTCGGCTGGGACAAGCAGCGTTGCCATGACCGTGCCCGTGAACTGATGAGCATGATCAAGCTGGAGCCCAAGCAGTACCTGCATCGCTACCCGCGTGAACTGTCCGGTGGTCAGCAACAGCGTATCGGCGTGATCCGTGCCCTGGCAGCCGACGCGCCCTTGCTGTTGATGGACGAACCGTTCGGTGCGGTCGACCCGATCAACCGCGAGATGATTCAGAACGAGTTCTTCGAGATGCAGCGCGCGCTGAACAAGACCGTGATCATGGTCAGCCACGACATTGATGAAGCCATCAAGCTGGGCGACAAGATTGCTATCTTCCGTGGCGGCAAACTGCTGCAGATCGATCACCCGGACACCTTGCTCGCACATCCGGCTGACGACTTCGTCAGCAGCTTCGTCGGCCAGGACAGCACGCTCAAGCGCCTGCTGCTGGTCAAAGCTGAAGACGCAGCCGACAACGCACCGTCGGTCAGCCCGGAAACCCCGGTCGCCGACGCACTGGACGTGATGGACGAAAACGACCGTCGCTATATCGTGGTCACCGACAGCGAGAACAAGGCAATGGGCTACGTACGTCGCCGTGACCTGCATCGCCAGCAGGGCACATGCGCGCAGTTCCTGCGTGAGTTCAACGCAACCGCCGCTTACGACGAGCACTTGCGCATCCTGCTGTCGCGCATGTACGAGTTCAACCGCGCCTGGCTGCCTGTGCTGGACGCCGAGAACGTGTTCCTGGGTGAAGTGACGCAAGAGTCCATTGCGGCGTACCTGAGCTCGGGTCGTTCGCGTGGTATGAAGACCAGTATTGTTTCGCCGGCTGAAACCGCTGCGGCAGAGGCGCAAGGTTAATGTTGAAAAGCCCTGTGCATTAAGCGCAGGGCTTTGCCCGTCAGGGAAACACAAAAATGCCCCCGTGTGCGTTAAAATTAACGGTGACAAGGGTATGTATGAGCCTGCCTAAAGCTGCCCGGGCGATGACCTATTAGTTAACCTCGAAGAATACAGGCGCAGGTGCGGAAGTCTGGTTGAAAATGTCGGTGATAATGAGGGTAGCAACATAAAAGCCACCATCTAAAATACCAGTCTGAAACCTGGTGTCTCGCTGTTCAGGGCGAGCGTCGTGATTAGCGGCCACGAGTACAAGGCTGGGGGTGGAGCGCACATTGATGACATGGCTTAATTGTGGGGGGCAAGTATCGTCAATTGTCCATTGCACACTCAGATTGCCTCCTGCGTTATCGTACTGAGCGTGTATCGAGGTTACAGATGGCTCGGGGTTGGCTGGCTTTGGCTTTGGGTCCCACTGATCGGGTTGCAGGCGAATGCTGGTCTGGGTATTGCCATAACTGCCTCCGGCGATGAGCTCAATGTTGGTATCTGCATAGGCGAGCATAGCGTTCCAGGTATCCGGATTTCCACCCGCAGTCGCCTCGTAATAATCAGGCTTATGCCAATTCCCGCTGTTGTCCATTCGGTAGTGCTGGCCGTAGTAGCCATGATAGCCAAGTGCATCTCCATTGAAACGCTCAAGAAAGCCAGTGATTGTAGTACCCGTCAAAGGTAAGTTCGCGCCGGGCACCGAAGCTGACATATAGTGCGTCCATTTACCGTCCATATAGGAGTACATGAACATGGCCATACGGGTGACACTCTCATCTGGTTTTGACCAGCGACGAATCACCATGCCATACCATTGATTAAGGTGCCATGGCATGGGATGAGACGTGTGAAGCCCTGTGCCCTCGCCTCCGAAATGACCCGAGTGCAAACCTGGCAAACCATAGTCCAATGTTACTTCTGCGTTTTCAGGATCTGTGGCAAGGTCCCAGATTGAACAGATATTGTTATACGTGAATACTTGGTCTCCGATCAGGTTGCTGTTCTGGTGCTGGATGCCCGCGTAAGCGCCTCGCGCGCCGAAGTAAAAATTACAGCCGCTCCAGTAGATATGTATGTTATCGCCTGCTGTGGGTACATATTGTTCCACGTAAAGCAGCTCAGCTTCTGTTTCTTTAAATACGGAGGTTATAGAAGGACCTGAGGTGGGAACAGATCCTACGATGTCGGGTGAACTCTCGGGTATGCTCGATTTCATGATCGCTTGCTCCTTTTCCGGAGAGGTCATGCTGCTCCTTCTACGCTCTGTTGACGCCTATCAGAACTAACAGGGTTCCAGGCAGATTTCAGGGCGTGAATGCAACGGTTTTACCGGGCCTTCAAGCATGTCTGGAGAGCGATCCTGATTTGGCAGGCCCTGTCTATTGAGTTCGGACAATCGGCATCAGGCGATGATCAGCAGATTCGTATCTGCCCGGTGCGGGACCCTGAGGTGGCTTGTTCTGCTCTAAAAAACACTCACTGAGGAACATCTGCCTGTCATGCGGGTCGGTTAAACAGGTCCTTGGCGAGGCAACTCAAGCGCCCTGTGCAAAAACGCGACATTTTTTGTTGATATCCGGCCCCTCAGGTCCTAAAGTTCGCGCCGAACGTCCATGCTGGAAACGATCCATCCGGCTCAAGTACTGACGACGAGACAGCAAGGCCAGGAAGGCAGCCCTTCAGGGCCTTTTTGCTTTCGGCGACATGCCTTGGGAAGTAGGCGAACCAAAGTGGGGATACGGAGGACGTTCATTTGCACCCATTTACCAATACCGCTTGCCATCAGGAGTTCCAGCAGCATGTCGATCAATGTCGAAGACTACTATTCAGCCGAAACCTTCAAGAAAATGAAGACGTTCGCTGACAAGCAAGAAACTCCGTTCGTGGTCATTGATACCGCCATCATCAGCAAAGCCTACGACGACCTGCGTGCGGGCTTCGAGTTTGCCAAGGTCTATTACGCTGTCAAAGCCAACCCGGCCGTCGAAGTCATCAATCTGCTCAAGGACAAGGGTTCCAGTTTCGACATCGCGTCGATCTACGAGCTGGACAAGGTCATGAGCTGTGGCGTTGGTCCGGAGCGCATCAGCTACGGCAACACCATCAAGAAATCCAAGGACATTCGCTATTTCTACGAGAAGGGCGTGCGTCTGTTTGCCACCGACTCGGAAGCGGATCTGCGCAACATTGCCAAGGCTGCGCCGGGTGCGAAAGTCTACGTGCGTATTCTGACCGAAGGCTCGACCACCGCCGACTGGCCGCTGTCGCGCAAGTTCGGCTGCCAGACCGACATGGCCATGGACCTGCTGATTCTTGCCCGTGATCTGGGTCTGGTGCCTTACGGCATCTCGTTCCACGTCGGCTCGCAGCAGCGCGACATCAGCGTCTGGGATGCTGCCATCGCCAAGGTCAAAGTGATCTTCGAGCGTCTGAAAGAAGAAGACGGCATCGTTCTCAAGCTGATCAACATGGGTGGCGGCTTCCCGGCCAACTACATCACCCGCACCAACAGCCTGGAAACCTACGCTGAAGAGATCATCCGCTTCCTGAAGGAAGACTTTGGCGATGACCTGCCGGAAATCATTCTCGAGCCAGGCCGTTCGCTGATCTCCAACGCCGGTATTCTGGTCAGCGAAGTCGTGCTGGTCGCGCGCAAGTCGCGTACTGCGGTCGAGCGTTGGGTGTACACCGATGTGGGCAAATTCTCCGGCCTGATCGAAACCATGGACGAAGCCATCAAGTTTCCGATCTGGACCGAGAAGAAGGGCGAAATGGAAGAAGTGGTCATTGCCGGCCCGACCTGCGACAGCGCCGACATCATGTACGAGAACTACAAGTACGGCCTGCCACTCAACCTGGCCATCGGTGACCGTATGTACTGGTTGTCGACCGGTGCCTACACCACCAGCTACAGCGCAGTGGAATTCAACGGCTTCCCGCCATTGAAATCGTTCTATCTGTAAGCGTTGTCCTGATATGAAAACCCGCGAGTGATCGCGGGTTTTTTTTGCGTGTCATCCAGGGTTCAGACAGTCAGATCCTGTCCAGTGTCGAACGCTTCTGAAAGACGCTGAATTTCCCGCACGTTGAATTGATAGCTGTTTGGCTGCCGTTTAACGGCAGCTGCATAAACGCAGGTTGCAAGGGCGTACAGGCCGTTACCCTTGCAACGTGGCCTTCGGTGGCGTCAGCGAATGCGGTTCAAGTAGCCGATCAACTGTTGGCCCGATTCGATCAGGCGCATGCTGCGTTGCCTGTCATCGGATGCACCCTTGGTGTTGACGACCAGAAAGCTGTCCAGAGTGTTTTTGATTTTCTGGTATTGCTCGACATAAGCGGCACGCTGCTCGTCAAAAGCGTTGAAGCATTCAATCAGCTCAATGCGCTGTGCGAGCGATATTTTTTCCTTGTCCATGCTTGCCAGTTGCTGGGACAGGGCATTGATGCGCTCGCGAAAACCATCACGGCGTTTGATCATCATGATGAGGTTGATTCCCGCTTCACCCTTTTCCAGGGTCGCCTTCATTTGTTCGAGCGCCAGCATGATCACGGCGAGTTCAGGGGGCTGCATTCCCAGGCCCAGCACCTTCTCCGCAGTGATCAACGTGTCCTTGGCAATACTCGCCGCACCCTTGCTTTCCAGGGCGTCAATAGCGGTGCTCAGTACTTGACGCTCTTCTTTCAACTTCTCCAGGCCGGTGTGTAAAGCGTCGAGTCTGGTGCCTGCTTTTGCCATGTCACCTTGCAGACTCTGTGCAAACTCAGCGGTCTGCTGTCGATCAATACCTTGTGTCATTTCACTCAGAGCACTGGCCAGTTGCTGGGCTGTGCCAGCGGCATTGTTCACAAGGCGCTGACACTGAACGTCGATATCTTCCAGCTCTTCGGCATCGATGGGAGTGGCGGAGGGTTGAGCGTACTGCCTCAGCAGGGCGGTCTTCGACTCGATATCGATGATCAGCCGTTCAGTGTGTTCTCCGAGGTGCTGTTGTTCAGTGACGGCCAGGATGTTCAGGCGTGTGAGCTTTTCATAAAGGTTGGGCAGGTACTGGGTCTTGGCAAACAGAAGGTCTGCCGTTACCAGACTGTTACGCATGAGGTGAAGACTGCGAGTCATGATATCGCGGTCGGGTACTTGACCAGCGAAGGCTGTGTCATTGGGCGTGAACGTATTTTTCATTGTCGAGTTATCCATAAATCCGTTTATATTCTTCATCGGCTTCCTTAAACACATTAAGCAAGGCGTCCGAGTCGACTTCGATGGTCTTCCAGGGGTGAACGACTTGTCTGAAGTGATTCATAAATTGCCGTAAAGACAAGGCGTCGTTTATCTCGGACGCCGATACCGCAGACGCTTCAATAAACAAAAACAGCTTGTTCCATACGGTAATCAGGTTTTTAGTGGCCACGTCGGCATCGACCACAATCGTTGCCAGGTTCTGCAAATTAAACTTTACCCTGCTCAATGAGCCCAGAATAGTGTTCTTGTCTTGCAAGGTGTCTATGTCGGCGGTTTGTCGCGCCATTAATTCATTGCGTGCGCCCCTGACATTTTCGGCTTCGACGCCGAAATAAATGCCCAATGCCAAGCCCACAATGTTCAAACTACTGACCGAATTCAACGATTGTTGTACCACCGTTTTGTACTCTTTGTTCTTTTCATCGATGTCCTTTGCGCGCTGTTCGATATCCAGGATCAGCTTCGCCACGTCGGCCGGCAGTGAACTGTTGTCGATGGCAACCATTTTGCGCTGTATCTCGGGCCCGACATGCAGCGACAGGTCCAGGCCAAACTGATCCAGTTCCTTCTTGATGGTTTGCGCATCGGCCAGATTGGCTGTAATCAGGTCCAGTATATCGGTGAGGTGAGAGCCGATTTCCTGGGTGATCTCCTTATCGTTTTCATCCAGTTCGATGCCCGGAAAGTCCTTGCCCAGTTCAACACTCAAGCGTTTTACATCCTCCAGTGTCTTGATCTGATGATGGTCAACGATTTTTCCGGCCCTGACGTCGCCGTTGATCTCCTCCATGCTTTGGCCGTACACCAGCATCTTGCCTGCAAAGACCTTCAGTTTGCTGCCTATGCCCAGAAGGTCGGTGCGCAGCGGACTCCAGCGACGCGCATGCCGGTGGATAAGGTTGAAACTTTTCAGGAAGTCTTCAGGTTCAAGCCCTGCACCGGCGCCTTTTGAATAGCCGAGATAAACAATGATGTCCTCCAGTTCAATGGGCAGGGCGAGCCCCGCCAATTCATATTTCTTGAGGTTGATAATCTGTTCTTTGGTCAGAATCAAACCGGGTGCGCGGGTGACGTGCTTATCATTGGCAGACGACATCGTACCGAACAGTTCGGCCGTTTTTATCGCCTCATCCGCCTTGGGGTCTGCGGATAACGGTTCTGCCTGCATGACGTCATAAAACATTGGGTTCATGGGGATGTCCTTATTTTCACCGGGAGAACAGATGTTGATCTCCTCAATAAGTTGATGTTCTCGTGTTGAAAAAGATTAGGGGTTTAAGGGCGAGGGCGTCAAAGCATAAACATGGATTAAAGATGTAAGATAAATAACTCTTTACAGTCAGTCTGCCGTGGGCGACGGTCATTTTTAACAGAGGTGGTACATGTATAAATTCAACGCTTTTAATAAATAGGTTTGTTCCCGTCAGCAGCGCGAATGAACAGGAAAACCCGCGCTGCCTCAATTTAAAGATGAGAATGTGTCGCGGTTGGAGCATACTGCGCGCCGCAGCCTGTAGAGGGGAGAGCGTCGGCGTTGAAGAAAGTCTTGTTCCAACTGCACTGGTTCTTCGGGATCACGGCAGGTCTGGTGCTGACCCTCATGGGGATTACCGGCGCGCTGTATTCGTTCGAAGACGAAATTCTTGATGTTCTGAACCCAGACGTTCTGCTAGTGCAGGAGCGTACGGCTACCTTGCCACCGATTGAGCTTGTTCACAGGCTGGAGGCAGCGACCGGGCTGACCGTCGCTATTCTGCGTGTCGATACGCTGGGCAATCGTGCCGCTCAGGTGTATTTCACACCGGAGCCGGGCGAACGGCGCGGTCCCAAACGCAATTTCGATCCCTATACCGGCGAGCTGAAAGGCGATGCTGTAGGTGAGGGCTTTTTCGACTTTGTCCTGCAACTGCATCGTTATCTGGCAGCAGGTGAGGTGGGTAAACAGATCACTGCGGCCTGCACACTGGTTCTGGTGTTCTTCTGCCTGTCCGGGCTCTACCTGCGCTGGCCTCGCAACGCACTGAACTGGCGTGTCTGGCTGACGATGGATTGGGCCAAAAAGGGCCGCAGTTTCAACTGGGACCTGCATTCGGTCTTTGGTACTTGGTGCCTGTTGTTCTACCTGTTGTTCGCGATCACGGGTCTGAGCTGGTCTTATGACTGGGTGAGCAATGGTCTGAACAAGCTGCTGGGAGATTCGCTGCCGGTGCAGCGCAAAGCCCTTGCGGCTCCGGCCAGCAAATCCGCGCCGTTGCTGGTTGATTACGCGGCTATCTGGGACAGTGTGCAGAAAACTGCCGGGCCTGAGCTGCGCGCTTATAACTTGCGCCTGCCTGCGTCTGGCGGCCAACTGGCCACGGTGTTCTATCTGCTCAAGGACTCACCTCATCCACGGGCCTTGAACAGCATCACGCTTGACCCGGCCAACGGTCAGGTCAGCTCGGTTTCGCGCTATGCAGAGCGCAGTTTCGGTGCGCAACTGCTGGCCAGCAACTATGCGCTGCATGTTGGCAGCTATTTCGGTCTCGTCGGCCGGCTCATCATGACGGCAGCATCGTTGATGATGCCGGTGTTCTTTATCACCGGCTGGTTGTTGTACCTGGATCGACGTCGCAAGCAGCGCGCTGTCAGGAGTGCGCGCGGCGAGGTTCAGAGTGAAGGGGCAGATGATGCTGCTTCCTGGCTGATTGGTTTCGCCAGCCAGAGCGGTTTTGCCGAGCAGTTGGCCTGGCAGACTGCTGGCCTGTTGCAGGCTTCAGGGGTGTCAGTGCGCGTTAAGCATTTGGGTGATCTGATCGAAGAGGATCTCATTCAGAGCCGTAAGGCGCTATTCGTCGTCAGCACCTTTGGTGAGGGCGAGGCGCCCGACAGCGCGCGGGGTTTCGAGCGTAAGTTGCTCGGCCGTCCGCTGCAACTGAAGCAGCTCGATTACGCCGTTCTGGCTCTGGGTGACCGTCAGTACCCGCATTTCTGCGGTTTTGCCCATCGTTTGCATGGCTGGTTGGCCGAGCATGGTGGGCGCACGTTGTTCCCGCCTGTTGAAGTGGACAGCGCCGATCCAGCAGCCCTGCAACACTGGCAGCAGCAACTGGGACAATTGACCGGCTCCGTGCCTTCAGCGCACTGGCAGGCACCGGTCTTCGAAAACTGGACGCTGGCGCGGCGCGAGCATTTGAACCCGGGCAGCAGTGGTTCGAAGGTCTACCTGCTGGACCTGGCAGCGCCGACGTCAGCGAGCTGGCAGGCGGGTGATCTGGTCGAGGTGATGCCGCGCAATGCGGCGCAGGTCATTGAGCCCTTTCTCGCCGGGCTGGGTGTCGATCCTGGCGCTTCGGTAACTGTGGATGGCTTGCAGGAGCCGCTCGTGCAGGCGTTAGCGACTCGCCAACTGCCGCACAATCGTGCGCATCTGGTGGGCCTGCACGCGCAGGCGCTGATTGATGCACTGGTGCCGGTATCTGCTCGTGAGTATTCGATTGCTTCGATTCCGGACGACGGGCGTCTGCAACTCATCGTGCGTCAGGAAGTTCATCCTGACGGCAGTCTGGGGCTGAGCTCCGGCTGGCTGACCACCCATGCCGACCTCGACAGCGCGATCAGTCTGCGTTTGCGCCGCAATAGCAGTTTTCATTTGCCTGTCGATTCCGTCCCGCTGATCTTGCTGGGCAATGGCACGGGGCTGGCCGGTTTGCGCAGTCTGCTCAAGTCTCGCATTGCCCAAGGCCAAGTGCGTAACTGGCTGCTATTCGGCGAGCGTAACCGCGCCCACGATTTTCATTGTGGCGCTGAGCTTGAGAGTTGGCTGGAGGCTGGTCATCTGACTCGTCTGGATCTGGCCTTCTCACGTGACCAGGCTGAAAAAATCTACGTGCAGGATCGCTTGCGCGAAGCGGCCGATGAACTGCGTCTATGGCTCGACGAAGGGGCTGCGATTTACATCTGTGGCAGCTTGCTGGGTATGGCGGCGGGCGTGGATCAGGTGTTGAACGAGGTGCTGGGCGAGCAGGCGGTCATCGAATTGATCGAGGAAGGGCGTTATCGGCGGGATGTGTATTAAGCATCGCACGATAGTTGAGGGTATCGTTCCTCACGCTCCAGCGTGGGAATGCCTTGGGTGACGCTCTGCGTCACAAATCTGCGCCGCACCGCACACTCAAAACCGGACGCAGAGCGTCCAGAACTGCGTGCCCACGCTGGAGCGTGGGCACGATAGTCTTCTAGCTTCTAGCTTCTAGCTTCTAGCTTCTAGCTTCTAGCTTAAGCCGCTACAAATTGCTCGGCATAGTGGCAGGCCACCTGACGGTTATCCACCAGACGCAGCTCCGGCACGTCTGTTGCGCAACGTTCCGTCGCGTAAGGGCAGCGCTTGTGGAAGGCGCAGCCGCTTGGCGGGTTGAGCGGGTTGGGCAGCTCGCCGACGATCTTGATCTTCGGTTTGAGCGGGTCCGGGTGGATGGTCGGGGTCGCTGACAACAGTGCCTGAGTGTAAGGGTGCAGCGGACGGTTGTAGATCTCTTCCTTGGGACCCATTTCCGCAGGCCGGCCCAGGTACATCACCAATACCGTATCGGCGACATGACGAACCACCGACAGGTTGTGGGAGATGAACACGTAGGCGGTGTTGAATTCCTGCTGCAAATCCATGAAAAGGTTCAGCACCTGGGCCTGAATCGACACGTCCAGCGCCGAAGTCGGTTCGTCCGCGACCAGCACTTTGGGCTGCAGCATCATGGCCCGCGCCAGCGCGATACGCTGACGCTGACCGCCGGAAAACATGTGCGGGTAGCGCTGATAGTGCTCGGGGCGCAAGCCGACCTGAGCCATCATCGCCTGCACTTTTTCCCGACGTTCTGCCGCCGACAGTTTGGTGTTGATCAACAGCGGCTCGCCGAGCTGGTCACCGACTTTCTGACGTGGGTTGAGCGACGCGTAAGGGCTCTGAAATACCATCTGCACGTCTTTGCGCAACTGCTTGCGCTCGGACTTGCTGGCACCGGTCACTTCCTGGCCAGCGATTTTCAGCGAACCCGATGAAGGCTCTTCAATCAGTGTCAGCGCGCGGGCCAGCGTCGACTTGCCACAGCCGGACTCGCCGACCACAGCCAGGGTCTTGCCGGCTTCCAGTTCGAAGGACACACCGTTTAGCGCACGCACCAGCGCCGTGCCTTTGAACAGGCCTCGGGAGACTTCGTAGTGACGGGTAAGGTCGCGGGCGGTAAGTACGACGCTCATTACGCCACCTCCTGATTCAAGGGATAGAAGCAGCGCGCCAGACTATGGGCCTTGGGGTCCAGGCCAGGACGTTCGGTCCGGCAGTTGTCGCGCACGTACGGGCAGCGCGGTGACAGCAGGCAACCCTGTGGCCGGTCATAGCGACCCGGAACCATGCCCGGCAGCGTGGCGAGGCGTTCGGCGCCCATGCTGTGCTCGGGAATAGCGGCCAGCAAGGCTTCGCTGTACGGGTGGGCAGGGACCTCGAACAGACCAGGCACCTGACCGACTTCGACGGCCTGACCGGCATACATCACACAGACGCGCTGGGCGGTTTCAGCCACTACCGCCAGGTCGTGAGTGATCAGCACCAGCGCCATATCCTGCTCTTTTTGCAGGCTCAGCAACAGCTCCATGATCTGCGCCTGAATGGTCACGTCCAGCGCGGTGGTCGGTTCGTCGGCGATCAGCAGTTTCGGTTCGCCGGCAATGGCCATGGCAATTGCCACACGCTGGCTCATGCCGCCCGACAGTTGATGCGGGTAAGCATTCAGGCGCGCAGCCGCGCCAGGGATTTCGACCTTTTCCAGCAGTTCCAGCGCGCGCTGGCGTGCCGCCTTGCCTGACATGTTCAGGTGCTGGCGCAGCACTTCCTCGATCTGGAAGCCCACGGTGTAACTAGGGTTCAGCGCGGTCATCGGGTCCTGGAAAACCATCGCCAGGTCTTTGCCGATGATGCGACGACGCTGCCGCGCGTTCAGCTTGAGCAGGTCCTTGCCGTCGAAGTTGAGCGCGTCGGCAGTGATGATGCCGGGCGAATCGATCAGCCCCATCAGCGCCATCATGGTCACGGATTTACCGGACCCCGATTCGCCAACGATGGCCAGTACTTCGCCTTTGTCGACGCTCAGGGACAGGCCGTCCACAACAGGTACGGCCTTGGCGTCGCCGAAGCGGACGTTGAGATTCTTGATTTCAAGAAGTGACATGCGAATCTCCTCAGGCGGCGTTCTTGAGTTTCGGGTCCAGCGCATCGCGCAGACCGTCGCCCATCAGGTTGATTGCCAGCACGCTGAGCAAAATGGTCAGACCGGGCAGGCTGACGACCCACCAGGCACGTTCGATGTAGTCGCGCGCCGAGGCGAGCATGGTGCCCCACTCAGGCGTCGGCGGTTGTACGCCAAGGCCCAGGAAGCCCAGCGCTGCGGCGTCGAGAATGGCCGAGGAAAAACTCAGCGTTGCCTGAACGATCAGCGGCGCCATGCAGTTGGGCAGCACGGTGATGAACATCAGGCGTGGCAGGGTGGCACCGGCCAGACGCGCAGCCGTCACGTAGTCACGGTTCAGCTCGCCCATCACCGCAGCGCGGGTCAGACGAACATAGGACGGCAGCGACACGATGGCGATGGCGATCACGGTGTTGATCAGGCCAGGGCCGAGAATCGCCACGATGGCTACAGCCAGCAGCAGCGATGGCAGGGCCAGCATGATGTCCATCAGGCGCATCACCGAAGGGCCTAGGACGCGAGGGAAGAAGCCCGCCAGCAAGCCCAGCAGGATGCCGGGGATCAACGACATGACCACCGATGCCAGACCGATCAGCAGCGACAGGCGCGAACCCTGGATCAGGCGCGACAGCAGATCGCGGCCCAGTTCGTCGGTGCCGAGGATGAATTGCCATTGACCGCCTTCAAGCCACACCGGAGGTGTCAGCAGGAAGTCACGGTATTGCTCGCTCGGATCATGGGGTGCAACCCACGGGGCGAACAGGGCGCAGAACACGATCAGGATCATGAACAGCAGGCCGGCAACCGCGCCTTTGTTCTTCGAGAACGCTTGCCAGAATTCTTTGTACGGGGATGGGTAAAGCAGGCTTTGATCGACTGCTACCGCAGGAGTAGGGGTGCTCATATCGATGATCTCAGCGCTGATGACGGATGCGTGGGTTGGCAAAGCCGTAGAGGATATCCACCACGAAGTTGACCAGGATCACCAGACAGGCGATCAGCAGAATGCCGTTTTGCACGACCGGATAGTCGCGGGCGCCGATGGCTTCGATCAGCCACTTGCCGATACCGGGCCACGAGAAGATCGTTTCGGTCAGTACCGCACCGGCCAGCAGTGTGCCGATTTGCAGGCCGAACACGGTCAGCACCGGAATCAGCGCGTTACGCAGGCCGTGAACGAATACCACGCGAGTCGGCGACAGACCTTTGGCCCGTGCAGTACGCACGTAGTCTTCACGCAATACTTCCAGCATCGATGAGCGGGTCATCCGGGCGATTACCGCCAGCGGGATGGTGCCCAGCACGATGGCCGGAAGAATCAGGTGATGCAAAGCATCGAGAAACGCGCCTTGTTCGTCACTGAGCAAGGTGTCGATCAGCATGAAGCCGGTGACTGGCGGAATGTCGTACAGCAGGTCGATTCGCCCGGAAACCGGGGTCCAGCCCAGTGTTACCGAGAAGAACATGATGAGGATCAGGCCCCACCAGAAAATCGGCATGGAATAACCGGCGAGGGAAATCCCCATGACCCCATGGTCGAACAGGGACCCTCGCTTGAGTGCGGCGATCACCCCGGCCAACAGGCCGAGAATACCCGCGAAAATCAGCGCCGCCAGCGACAACTCCAGGGTTGCCGGGAACAGCGAGGTGAATTCGCTCCAGACACTGGTACGCGTACGCAGCGATTCACCGAGGTCGCCGTGGGCGAGCTTGCCGATGTAATCGATGTACTGGGCATACAGTGGTTTATTCAGACCAAGACGTTCCATGGCCTGAGCGTGCATTTCCGGATCGACCCGGCGCTCACCCATCATGACTTCGACCGGGTCGCCCGGAATCAGGCGAATCAGGGCGAAGGTCAATAAGGTGATGCCGAAGAAAGTGGGTATCAACAACCCCACTCGGCGGGCGATAAAACTAAACATCTTGGTGTGTACCTCATCAGCCGGTTAGGCGTGCTCCGGCGAGTCTCGGGTTATGAGCTCGCCGGATTATTTTTCTACTTCACCTGGGTAGTGGCGAAGTTGTTGGTTGTGAGCGGGCTGATTTGGTAGCCCTCCACATTTTTACGCATGGCCGTGAACATTCTGGTGTGAGCCATGCTGATCCACGGCTGATCCTTGTTGAATATTGCCTGAGCCTGCTCATAGAGCGCTGCACGCTCCTGCGGGTTCACTGTTTCGCGAGCCTTGTCGATCAGCGTCTGGAATTCGGCATTGCACCAGCGTGCATAGTTCTCGCCGTTTTTCGCCGCTTCACAACTAAGCATCGGGGTCAGGAAGTTGTCCGGGTCGCCATTGTCGCCTGCCCAGCCGGCAGACACCATGTCATGTTCGCCATTCTTGGCGCGTTTGAGCATTTCGCCCCATTCCATGACGCGAATGTCGATCTTGATGCCGATCTTTGCCAGATCGGACTGCATCATTTGCGCACCGAGCATCGGGTTAGGGTTGGTCGGACCACCACCGTTGCGGGTGAACAGGGTGAACGTAGTGCCCTCCGGAACACCTGCTTCCTTCAGCAAGGCGCGTGCCTTGTCGAGGTCAACCGGCGGATTCTTCAGGCTGTTGTTGTAACCCAGCAGGGTTGGCGGATACGGGTTGACCGCTACCAACGCATTGCCCTTGCCGAACACCGCGTTGACATAAGCGTTCTTGTCGAACGTCATGTCAATGGCTTTGCGTACCCGCACATCGCTCAAATACTTGTGCGTGGTGTTGATAGCGATGTAGCCGGTGGTCATGGCCTCCATTTCATCGATTTTCAGATTCGGGTCTTTCTTGATGCTCGGGACATCGTCCGGCTTTGGATACAGCGCGATCTGACATTCGTTGGCCTTGAGTTTCTGCAGGCGCACGTTGTTGTCGGTGGCGATGGCCAGAATCAATGCTTCAGCAGGCGGCTTGCCGCGGAAGTAGTCCGGATTGGCCTTGAAGCGTACCTGCGCATCCTTGGCATAGCGCTGGAAGATGAACGGGCCGGTGCCGATCGGCTTGCTGTTTAGATCGTTGGTCTTGTCGGCTTTCAACAACTGGTCGGCGTATTCTGCCGGGTAGATAGAGGCGAACGCCATGGCCATGTCGGCCAGGAATGGTGCTTCGCGGCGGGTCAGGGTGAATTTGACGGTGTAGTCGTCAGTTTTTTCGACGCTTTTCAGCAGCTCTTTGAAGCCCATGCTTTCAAAGTAGGGGAAGCCAACGCTCGACTTGTCATGCCACGGGTGTTTCGGGTCCAGCTGACGCTGGAAACTCCAGAGCACATCGTCGGCGTTCATGTCGCGGGTCGGTTTGAAGTAATCGGTGGTGTGGAACTTGACACCTTTGCGCAGGTGGAAAGTGTAGGTCAGACCGTCTTCGCTGATGTCCCAGGATTCAGCCAGCGCTGGAATGACTTCCGTGGTGCCGGGTTTGAAATCCGCCAGGCGATTGAATACGGTTTCAGCCACGGCGTCGGCCGTCACGGCTGTTGTGTATTGCACCATGTCGAAGCCTTCGGGGCTGGCTTCGGTGCAGACTACCAGGGGTTTTGCCGAAACACTGACGGCGACGCTGAGCAGGGCCAGGGCGATCGAGTTGCGTAGCGATAACAGTTTCATTGTGAACCCTCCATAGAGTTGACGCCGATGGTGATGTTCTGGCGCAAGGCTTTTGCCTTGCACCAGAACGGTTTTCAGCGAATCAAAGAATGTTGAACGGAACGGTGGTCACCAGACGGAATTCGTTGATGTTGCCATCAGCCTGATTCTCGCTGGCGCGGTGAGTGGTGTAAGTGGCGCGGATGGCAGTGGCCTTGAGCGGGCCGGACTGCACGGAGTACGACGTACCGATACCGTATTCGTAGTGAGTCTCGCCGTCCATTGCGTTTACGCCGCTCGCTGTCCGAACGCCATTGATTGTCTGGACGTCGCCGTAGACGTTGCCTTTATATTTGGTACCGTCGATGTCCCAGCCGCGCGCTTGGTAAATGTTGAACTTCAGGCCCGGCACGCCATATTCGGCCATGTTCAGTACGTAGGCGATCTGCAGGGATTTCTCGTTCGGGCCGTTGAAGTCCGAGAGCAGGGAGTTGGCCAGGAAGATTGCGTTGGTGTCGTGCGCATAGTCGAAATACTCATCGCCAGACACTTGCTGATAGGCAAGGCTGATGCTGTGAGCGTTATGTGTACCGGTGAACGACAGGCTGTAGGTATCGTTGTCGATGGGGCCCTGTTTGCTTTGACCGGAGTCCTTGGTCTTGTAGTAGTTCAGGTTGGTGCTGAGCGCCAGTGCCTTGCTGTCACCCAGTTCGTGGGTGAAGCCGAAGTAGTACTGATGCCAGAAATCTTCCAGATTCGATGCATAAAAGCTGGTAGTCAGGCTGTCGGTCGGCTTGTAGTCAGCGCCGAACATGTCCAGGCGGTCGGCGGTCTGGCTGCGATCACCGTACTCGGAGCGGAACTTGTCCAGACTCTGTTCCATACGTGGCGATACGCGGTCGAAGCTACCGGCTTGAAACGACAGGTTGTTGAGCTCGTCGCTCTGTACGGCAACACCCTGGAAGCTGGAAGGCAGTGCGCGGTTGCCAATGAAGGCGATGACCGGGGTGTTCACCGATTGGCGACCCATGGTCAGGACGGTGTTGGAAACCCGCGCCTTCACGTTGCCCAGGCCCATCTTGCTCCACTGACCCACTGCATCACCGTCACTGTGTGCCAGGGTACGGTTGGAACGGTTGGAATTGCTGGCAAAGTCATCGGTGTCACGGTCCAGCGCAATGGCGTTGTACAGTGCCAGCTCGGTGGCGAAACCTACAACACCCTGCGTGTAGCCCGAGGTGTAGTTGACGATGGTGCCCTGCTGCCAGTTGATACGACGCGAGGTCTGCTCAGCGATGCCGTTGTCGTTGTAGCGGAAAACCTCGCCACGACGCTTCAGTTCGTTGGCGTACCAGTTGCGGGTCGTGCCGGTCAGGTGTTGATCTTCGATAAAGCCTTTGGCGTCGGCCTGTGCGTTCTTGGAGCTCAGCTCGGTCGGTATGAACGCCTGGCTGGCTGGTTCTGCCTGAACCAGTGCACCGAACGACGAGAGAGATAAGGCCAATAACGCAGTACTTGTTGTTTTCACGATGTGCAGCTCCCTTTATCACTTTTTTATATGCCAGTTCTTAAGCCTGGCTTTTGGTGGTGCAGGGCTTTGGGCCCTGCGTTGTTATCGGTATAAACGCGCAAGTGTTGGCTCTCGCCGTGACACAAGACGGCGAGGGCATGCGGAGTTTCTGATCAGTCGGCGATGCTGACGCCTGAAAAGTTGTTGCGACCAAACGGGCTGACGTGGAAGTCCCTGACCTCGGCGCGCAACGGCTGATTGACCGTCGAGTGGGCAATCGGTGTTATCGGCACCTGTTCCTTGAGGTAGCGTTGCGCCTGTTTGTACAGGTCGGTGCGCTGCTCGCGGTCGGTGACAGCGACGGCGGCCTTGACCAGCTGGTCGTATTTTTCGTCGCACCACATCGAGTAGTTGTTACCGCCAATGGCGGCGCAGCTGTACAGCGTGCCCAGCCAGTTGTCCGGGTCACCGTTGTCGCCGGTCCAGCCGATCAGCGAGATATCGTGCTCGCCGTTCTTGGTGCGCTTGAGGTATTCACCCCATTCGTAACTGACGATCTTGACCTTGATGCCGACCTTGGCCCAGTCGGCCTGAAGCATTTCGGCCATCAGTTTGGCGTTGGGGTTGTAAGGACGCTGGACCGGCATGGCCCAGAGGGTCAGTTCGGTGCCTTCCTTGACGCCAGCCGCGCGCAACAGGGTTTTGGCTTTTTCCGGGTCGTAAGGTGCGTCCTTGATGCTGTCATCGTAGGACCACTGGGTCGGCGGCATGGCATTGACTGCCAGCTGCCCTGCGCCCTGATAAACCGCGTTGATGATTGCCTTCTTGTTGACGGCCATGTCCAGCGCCTGGCGCACTTCCAGCTTGCCTAGCGGCTCGTGGCGTACGTTGTAGGAGATGTAACCAAGGTTGAAGCCTGGCTTCTCGATGATCTGCAGGCTTTTGTCTTCCTTGAGGCTGGCAAGGTCTGCCGGACGCGGGTTGACCGAGACCTGGCACTCGTTGGCCTTGAGCTTCTGCATACGGGCAGAGGCGTCGGTCACGATGGCGAAAATCAACTGGTCGATCTTCACCCGGCTCGGGTCCCAGAACTCCTTGTTGCCCTTGTAACGAATCTGCGAGTCTTTCTGATAGCGCTGGAACACGAAAGGCCCCGTGCCAATCGGTTGCTGGTTGATGTCGCGCACATCACCCTTGGCCATCAGTTGTTCGGCGTATTCGGCGGAGAGGATGCCGGCGAAGTTCATGGCGATGTTCTGGATGAACGCTGCATCGACCGTATTGAGGGTGAACACCACGGTCAACGGGTCGGTCTTCTCGATGGATTTGATCTTTTTGTTCAGGCCCATACTGGTGAAGTAGGGGAACTCGGTCGGGTAAGCGACACGGAACGGATGATCGGGCTTGAGCATGCGATTGAAGGTGAACAGCACGTCGTCGGCGTTGAAGTCACGGCTGGGCTTGAAGTTCTTGTTGCTGTGGAACTTCACGCCCTCGCGCAGATGAAACGTGTAGACCAGGCCGTCTTCCGAGATGTCCCAGGAAGTCGCCAGCGCTGGAACCACGGTGGTGTCGCCTTGCTTGAATTCGGTGAGTCGATTGTAGATCGGCTCGGATGCATCGTTATCGGTGGAGGAGGTGTATTGCGCACCATCGAAGCCAGCCGGACTCGCTTCGGAGCAAAACACCAGATTGCTTGCCGCCTGGGCAAACGGGGCCAGTGCCAACAGTCCCAGGCACGACGTCATCGCAAGAGTTTTACGCATGATGATCCCTATCCTCGAAGGATGAGCCGAGGCTCGAATGTCTAACTGGCCCAAAGGCGTCGCCCCACGCAACTTCGCACGACATGCCCGGCGCACCTGGACACGAAGCGACGGGCTTCCTGCCATTGCCGCTGCCCTTCGACGGTAAGTCGTCAGACGCCCGCGGTATATAGGCTCGAAGGCTGCAAAGCTCGTAGGAAATATCTTAGTGATAGTAGAAGAATGCCGTTATCGGCACTTTTTCAACCCATCGCTCGGGGCTTAATATTCAAGTAGAGCAGTTTGCTGCGCCGGATGAGCGGCGCAGCAAACTGTCACTTTTACTTGCCGCTCACGCTCACACCGTAAAAGGAGTTCAAGCCAAACGGGCTGATCTTGAAGTCCTGTACGCTGGTGCGCATGGGTTGATAGACCGTCGAGTGCGCAATAGGCGTCATCGGCACTGCGTCTTTCAGGAGGTGTTGCGCCTGTTTGTACAGCTCGGTGCGCTTGGCCTGATCGGACGTTTCCTTGGCCTGATGGATCAGCGTGTCGAACGGCTTGTCACACCATTTGGCAAAGTTGTTGCCGTTCAGGGCGTCACAGCCGAACAGGGTGCCGAGCCAGTTGTCGGGGTCACCGTTATCGCCGCTCCAGCCAATCAGCATGGCACCGTTCTCGCCATTCTTGGCGCGCTTGATGTACTCGCCCCATTCATAGCTGACGATCTTGGCGTTGATACCGATCTTCTTCCAGTCGTTCTGGAGCATTTCGGCCATCAGTTTGGCGTTGGGGTTGTAAGGACGCTGAACCGGCATCGCCCACAGGGTGATTTCGGTGCCTTCCTTGATACCGGCTTCCTTGAGCAGCTCGCGAGCTTTCTCGGGATCGTACTTGGCGTCCTTGATGGTGGTGTCATAGGACCACTGGGTCGGCGGCATGGCGTTGACCGCCAATTGACCTGCACCCTGGTAAACCGAGTCGATGATCTGCTGCTTGTTGACCGCCATGTCCAGCGCTTGGCGCACTTTCAACTGAGCCAGGGGATTTGGATGGTCTTCGCCCTTGATCTCAGGCATCACGTTGTAGGCGATGTAACCAAGGTTGAAGCCAGCCTGATCAGGCATCTTCAGGTTTTTGTCGGCCTTGAGTGGCTCAAGGTCGGCAGGACGTGGGTAAGCGGTGATCTGGCATTCGTTTTTCTTGAGCTTCTGCATGCGCACCGAGGCGTCGGTGGTGATGGCGAAGATCAGATTGTCGACCTTGACGTCTTCAGGCTTCCAATAGTCCTTGTTGCCGGTGTAACGAATATTGGAGTCTTTCTGGTAGCTCTTGAACACGAACGGGCCAGTGCCGATCGGCTGCTGGTTGATCAGCTCCGGCTTGCCTTCCTTGAGCAGCTTGGCGGCGTACTCTGCGGACTGGATGGACGCGAAGCTCATCGCCATGTTCTGGATGAAGGCAGCGTCGACTTTGCCAAGAGTGAACTTGACGGTGTGGTCGTCGACCTTTTCGATCTTGGTGATGTTGGTGTCCATACCCATATCAGTGAAGTACGGGAATTCGGTCGGATACGCTTTGCGGTAAGGCATGTCCTTGTCGATCATGCGATTGAACGTGAACAGCACGTCATCGGCATTGAATTCACGGGTCGGCTTGAAGTAGGGCGTGGTGTGAAACTTGACGCCTTCGCGAAGGTGGAAGGTGTACGTCAGGCCATCATCAGAGATGTCCCACTTGGTTGCCAGGCCGGGCACCACGGCGGTGCCGCCGCGTTCAAACTGGCTCAAGCGATTGAAAATGGTCTCGGCTGAGGCGTCGAAGTCAGTACCTGTGGTGTATTGCCCTGGATCGAAGCCCGCAGGGCTGCCCTCGGAACAGAACACCAGATTCGATGCAGCGTGAGCGAAAGGTGCGCTGGCGAGCAAGCTGGCGCCGACCAGAAACGGAATGACCGCGTGTTTGAGCATGGTTGCCTCAGTTGTTGTCATTTTTGATTAGAGGGAACGACCTCGTGAGCCGATCCGTCCGATACTTATGCAGGGGCCATACCCAAAGCAAGACAGTGAGGCGAAAGAAGCGACAAAGAGTGGCACGATCGTACAGGAATGTCGCGAAAGTGTAACTTTCTTGGTAGTTGATCGTTTGCGCGACGCTTTTTCAATCGTTTCGTGCACCAAATAAGCGCAACCGGGTGAGAAAAATGCACCCGGTTGGCGCTGTGTTGTTACTTCACTGTTCCCAGGCTGACACCATAAAAGGGTGTCAGGCCGAAGGGGCTGATCTTGAAGTCCTGCACTTCCTGGCGCATTGGCTGAAACACCTTGGAGTTGGCGATCGGGGTGATCGGCACCTGCTGCTTGAGAATGTGCTGAGCCTGCTGATAGAGCTTGATGCGCTCATCGCGGTTGCTGGTCAGCTTGGCCTTCTGCACCAGCTTGTCGTAAGCCGGGTCGCACCACTTGGCGTAGTTGCTGCCTTTGACGGCTGCGCAGCTGTAAAGCACGCCGAGCCAGTTGTCGGGGTCGCCGTTGTCACCGGTCCAGCCATAGATCATTGCGTCATGTTCGCCGGCCTTGGCGCGCTTGATGTATTCGCCCCATTCATAGCTGACGATGTTGGCCTTGATACCGATCTTCTCCCAGTCGGACTGAATCATCTGAGCCGACATGCGTGCATTGGGGTTCGACGCGCGCTGGACGGTCATGGCCCACAGATCGATTTTGGTACCCGGTGCCACACCTGCTTCCTTGAGCAGTTGTTTGGCTTTGGTCAGGTCGTGCGGGGCGTCCTTGATGGTCGGATCGAAGCTCCACTGACCCGGCGGCAGGGCATTTTCAGCCAGCTGGCCTGCACTCTGATAAACCGCCTTGATGATTGCCGGCTTGTCGATGGCCATGTCCAGCGCCTGACGCACCTTAAGCTGGTCCAGCGGCGGATGCGTAACGTTGTAGGCCAGGAAGCCCAGGTTGAAGCCCGGCTGACTGAGGACCTTGAGTTTCGGGTCCTTTTTCATCTCCTCGATGTCCTGCGGACGCGGATAGCCGCTGACCTGGCATTCGTTGGCCTTGAGCTTCTGCAGGCGCACGGCGGCATCGCTGCTGATCGAGAAGATCAGGTTGTCGATCTTCACATCCTCGGGCTTCCAGTACTCGGTATTGCCGACGTAACGGATCTGTGAATCCTTCTGATAGCGCTTGAAGACGAACGGACCCGTGCCGATGGGCTTCTGGTTCAAGTCCTCGGCCTTGCCTTCCTTGAGCAGTTTGTCTGCGTACTCGGCAGACTGGATCGAGGCGAAGCTCATCGCCAGGTTCTGCACAAAGGCGGCATCGATGTTGTTCAGGGTGAACTTGACGGTCAGCGGGTCGACTTTCTCGACGCTTTTGATCGTTGTGTTCAGGCCCATGTCAGTGAAGTAGGGCGACTCGGACGGGTAGGCTTTGCGGAACGGGTGGTTGGCGTCGAGCAGGCGGTTGAACGTGAACAGCACGTCATCCGCATTGAATGTGCGAGTAGGGGTGAAATAGTCCGTGGTGTGGAACTTCACGCCGTCGCGCAGATGAAACGTGTAGGTCAGGCCATCCGGCGAGACGTCCCAGCGCGTGGCCAGGCCTGGCTCTACTTCCGTGCCGCCACGCTTGAATTGGGTCAGGCGGTTGAAGACGGTTTCGGCCGAGGCATCGAAGTCGGTGCCACTGGTGTACTGACTGGGGTCGAAACCGGCCGGGCTGGCTTCGGAGCAGTACACCAGCGTGCTCGCCGCCTGGGCCAGTGGTGCGCACGCCAGCAGGGCGGAGGTCAGCAGCAGCGGTTTGAAGAGTGTGTGTCCCATGGATCCCTCGCGTAGTGCTGCGTTCTCAATATTGGACGCAGAGCGTCGGTAACTGCATTCCCACGCAGAGCATGGGAGCGATAGTTGTGCTGATTGAGCTCCGGTTTCCGGGCTCGGAATAAATGATGACCGTTTCTCAGGGAATCGCGACTTCAATCACGCCATCGGCCGCAACGCTGACCTGGCTGGTGCCCGCTTCGACATCGGGCGTCGGCGCTGCGTCTTCACGCGAAGATTTTGCCATCATCATCACCGGTGCGCGCAGATACGGCTGCGGGTAGCCCGAGGTGTTCAGGTTCAGGGTAACCAGCTTGTAACCCGTGCCGCCCAAGGCTTCGGTGACCAGTTGCGCTCGGGCCTTGAACGCAGTTACGGCGTCCTTGAGCAGGGCGTCTTCGCTGGCCTTGCGGGTTGATGGCGAGATCGAGAAGTCCATGCCGCCCATTTTCAGATCCGTCAGCAGCTCGCCGGTCAGCTTCGAAAGCACCGCAAAGTCGGCACTTTCCAGACGCAGTTCGGCGCGTTCACGCCAGCCGGTGATCTTCTGCCCTTTGTCGTCGTAAACCGGATAGCTGTTGCGGCTGCCCTGACGGATCTTCACATCCTTGACCTGCCGCGCCTGGCCCAGCGCCTTGTTCAGGGTTTCAGTGATCTGTGCCGCCAGTTTGGCCGGGTCGCTGTCCTGCGCTTCGGTATAAAGGGTGACGAGCATCAGGTCGCGCTGGACTTCCTGATTGACCTCGGCACGCAAGGAAATCTGGTTATAACGGGCTTCTTCAGCCAGAGCCGGCAGGCTGGACAGGGCAGCGGCCAGCGCGACAAGCGTGGCAGCAGGGCGAAGATTGAACATGAGAGCTCCTTGTTATCAAACGGCCTGCGACACGTGTCGCTCGGCGCAAAGTGTTCTGACTGTAGCGCTTTGGCCCGGTTCCTGCGATGCCGGGCTGCTCCGGTGTGCGGTGCGTTGACGCACTTTTCCAGTTTTGCCTCTCGCTTGGTTATACTCGCTGCGATCCGCCTGGAGCACTCATCAGGAGAGCTCATGCTCGCCCCCGTTCAAATGCTTTCAGCCACACGTCAAAACCTGTGGCGCCTGACATTCATCCGTATTCTGGTGCTGGCCGCGCAAGCCGGCTCGGTGGGTATGGCCTGGCTGTTCGACTTTCTACCACTGCCGTGGCTGCAACTGTCGATCACCCTGGGCTGCTCGCTGGTGCTGTGCGGGCTGACCGTCATCCGTCTGCGCACCTCGCTGCCGCTCACCGAGCTTGAGTACGCCTTGCAACTGGCGCTGGACCTGCTGATCCACAGTGCGTTGCTGTACTACTCGGGCGGCTCGGCCAACCCGTTCGTTTCTTATTATCTGGTGCCGCTGACCATTGCCGCCGCCACACTGCCGTGGCGTTACTCGCTGATCCTGTCCGGCTTTGCGCTGAGCATGTACACCTTGCTGATGGTGCGTTCCTACCCGCTGGAAACCGATTCCATTGCCCGGGAAAACATGCAGGTCTACGGCATGTGGCTGAGTTTTGCGCTGGCGGCTTCCGTCATCACCTTTTTCGCGGCAAAGATGGCCGAAGAGCTGCGTCGCCAGGAGCAGTTGCGTGCCGAGCGCCGGGAGGAGGGCCTGCGCGATCAACAACTGCTTGCCGTCGCGACTCAGGCCGCAGGCGCGGCCCATGAACTGGGCACTCCACTGGCGACCATGAGCGTGCTGCTCAAGGAAATGCGCCAGGACCACGGTGACCCTGCTTTGCAGGACGACCTGTCGGTGTTGCAGGAGCAGGTCAAGCAGTGCAAACAGACCCTTCAGCAACTGGTGCGTGCCGCCGAAGCCAACCGGCGCATGGCCGTTGAGCAGCAGCCCGCTACCCGCTGGCTGGACGAATCCCTTAACCGTTGGCATTTGATGCGCCCGGAAGTGAGCTACCGCTTTTACCAGCTGGGCAAGGGCGAGGTGCCGATGCTGGCCCCACCCCCGGACCTGACCCAGGCGCTGCTCAACCTGCTCAACAACGCGGCCGACGCCTGCCCTGATGGCCTTGAAGTCAACCTGAACTGGGACAGCGCAGAAGTCTGTATCAGTATTCGTGACCATGGCGCAGGTGTGCCGCTGGCGATTGCCGAACAGATCGGCAAGCCGTTCTTTACTACCAAGGGCAAAGGTTTCGGCCTGGGTCTGTTTCTGAGCAAGGCCAGCGTCACCCGTGCGGGTGGCTCGGTAAAGCTCTACAGTCATGAAGAAGGCGGTACGCTCACCGAGCTGCGCCTGCCCCGAGATACGCGAGGAGAAGAAGCATGAGTGACGAAGACATCCAGGTCGAAGGCGAAGAGCTGCCGCACCTGTTGCTGGTCGATGACGACGCGACGTTCACCCGTGTAATGGCGAGGGCCATGAGCCGTCGTGGTTTTCGGGTGAGCACCGCAGGTTCAGCCGAGGAAGGCCTGGCGCTGGCGCAGCAGGACATTCCTGAATATGCCGCGCTGGACCTGAAAATGGATGGCGATTCAGGGTTGGTGCTGTTGCCCAAACTGCTGGAAATGGACCCGGACATGCGTGTGGTGATCCTCACCGGGTATTCGAGCATCGCCACGGCAGTTGAAGCCATCAAGCGCGGCGCGTGCAATTACCTGTGCAAACCGGCTGATGCCGATGATGTGCTGGCGGCTCTGCTGTCCGAACACGCCAACCTCGACACGCTGGTCCCCGAGAATCCGATGTCGGTGGATCGCTTGCAGTGGGAACACATCCAGCGCGTGCTGACCGAGCACGAGGGCAATATTTCCGCTACAGCCCGGGCGCTGGGCATGCACCGCCGGACCTTGCAGCGCAAGCTGCAGAAGCGTCCGGTGCGGCGTTAATGAAGGTTTTTTCATAGTGGCCGTGTAGGCGTTTTTTTGCTTCATTGTGCTCAGGCATCGTACTTTCAAAGAGAGCGAGCCTGACCCACATGAATCGCAATGCTGAATATTCTGCCGTCAACGACACTGTGAAAGGGGCGTTTCTACGCCGCGTCTGGAAGCTGATAACGCCTTATTGGCGCAGTGAGGAAAAGGTCACCGCCTGGCTGTTGCTGGTTTCGGTGATTGCGCTGTCGCTGTTCAGCGTACAAGTGTCGGTCTTCTTCAACAGCTGGTATCGGGATTTTTACAACGCGCTGCAGAATAAGGACCTGGCTGCCTTCACCCACCTGATTCTGTACTTCAGCGGGATCGCCGCGATCGCCATTCTGGCGGCGGTCTATCGTCTGTACCTGACCCAATTGCTGACCATTCGCTGGCGTCGCTGGCTGACTGAGCAGCACTTCGCCCGTTGGCTCGCAGACAAAAACTACTATCACCTGGAGCAGGGCGGGTATACCGACAACCCCGACCAGCGTCTGTCCGAAGACCTCAACGAGTTCACCACCAGCACCCTCAGCCTCGGGCTTGGCTTGATGAGCGCGGTCGTCAGTCTTGTTTCGTTCTCGGTCATTCTTTGGGGCGTGTCGGGCAGCATCGAACTGTTCGGGGTCACCATACCCGGCTATATGTTCTGGGCGGCCTTGCTTTATGCGCTTGTCGGCAGCCTGTTGACGCACTGGATCGGCAAGCGCCTGATCCCGTTGAACAACCAACAGGAGCGCTTTGAGGCGGACCTGCGTTTCGCCTTGGTGCGCGTACGGGAAAACGCCGAAAGCATTGCCTTGTCCGAGGGCGAGCGTAATGAAAACCAGCGCCTTAGCGGGCGCTTCATGATGATCTGGAATAACTTCCGGGCATCCATGAAAGTCCAGAAGCGGCTGACCTTCTTCACATCCGGTTATTCGCAGATTGCCCTGATTTTTCCTTTCATCGTGGCTGCGCCGCGGTATTTTTCGGGCAAGATCGAGTTGGGTGATCTGATGCAGATCAATTCGGCATTTGGCAACGTGCAGGAGAACTTCAGTTGGTTCATCAGCGCCTACAGCACGCTGGCCTCATGGCGCGCCACGTGTGACCGTCTGCTGAGCTTCCGTCAGGCCATGACTGATCATGAAGCGCAGCAACCGGCCATTGAAAGGGTTAACGCTAACGACACGCTGGACCTGCGTGACCTGGAATTGAGCCTCGCAGGGGGGCGTCAACTGTTGAGCGATGCCAATCTGCATATCGGTCCGGGAGAGCGAGTGATGCTCAGTGGTCGCTCGGGCAGTGGCAAAAGTTCGTTGCTGAAGGCTCTCGGTGGTCTATGGCCGCACGGCTCGGGCAAGATTCGTGTGCCCACAGGGACGGCGCTGTTCCTGCCGCAACGGCCTTATCTGCCCATCGGCACCTTGCGTGAGGCAATGAGTTATCCACAACCTGCGCAGCGCTACCCGGCAGAACGCTTTGCCGATGTGCTGAGCCAGTGCCGTCTGGAGCACCTGATACCGCGACTGGATGAAAGCAATCACTGGCAGCGCTTTTTGTCGCCCGGCGAGCAGCAGCGAGTGGCGTTTGCTCGCGCCTTGCTGGTCGCGCCGAGCTGGCTGTATATGGATGAGGCCACCTCGGCCATGGACGAGGATGACGAGGCTGCCATGCACCGCGCAATCATTGATGGCCTGCCCGGTCTGACGCTGATCAGTATCGGACACCGCAGCAGCCTCAAACGCTTTCATGGTCGGCATGTGCGTATCGAGAACGCAAAACTGCTCGAGCAACCGACACCTGCAGCGGTTTGAGGTTGACGCTGTTGGGCGGGTGGCGCTTTTGAGGGTGTGATCATACAACCGCTGAGCTATGATTAGCCCATGTTTAGCAGTCCAGAGATCGATGTTGGATGGAAAATCAAAGCGCTCCGCCCCGCGCCCGTAGAAAACACCGCAGCCTCGCGCAGGAGTTGGTGACTGAGCTGTCCGAGCGAATTCGCAGCGGTCAGCTCAAGCGTGGCGACAAATTGCCTACCGAATCCGCAATCATGGAAGAGCAGGGCGTCAGCCGCACCGTGGTGCGCGAGGCGATTTCGCGCCTGCAAGCGTCCGGTCTGGTCGAGACCCGTCACGGGATCGGCACCTTCGTTCTCGATACGCCAAGCCCAAGTGGGTTCCGGATCGATCCGGCCACCATTGTCACTCTGCGTGATGTGCTGGCGATTCTCGAATTGCGTATCAGCCTGGAAGTCGAGTCGGCCGGGCTGGCAGCCCAGCGCCGCAGTGACGAGCAACTGGCGGCGATGCGTTCGGCGCTGGACGCGCTCAATGAGAGTGCCGCACACGCCACGGATGCGGTGGCGTCTGACTTCCAGTTCCATTTGCAGATTGCGCTATCGACCGGCAATCGCTATTTCACGGACATCATGACCCATCTGGGCACCAGCATCATCCCGCGCACACGGTTGAACTCTGCGCGTCTGGCTCATGATGATCAGCAGCATTACATGGACCGCCTGAGCCGCGAGCACGAGGAAATCTTCGACGCCATCGCCCGTCAGGACTCCGATGCGGCCCGCGCCGCTATGCGCCTGCACCTGACCAATAGCCGCGAACGCCTGCGCCACGCGCATGAAGAAGCCGAGTCTCAGCGGGCCTGACGATTAAAGAGGACGCAGAGCGTCCAGAACGGCATGCGACGCGGAGCGTCGCACGATAGTTGAGATCATCGTTCCGCGCGTTCCAGCGTGGGAATGCCTTTCGTGACGCTCTGCGTCACAAATCTGCGCGGCATGCCCCCGTCCCCTCCCTCTAAAAAAACCCGAAAATCCCTGTTGAGTGATTCTATTATCAGTTGTACGATGACTTACGACATCGGCACTGACCCGGTGATCTTCTAACAATTATGTCCTCCAGGGTGTTCGAATAATGAATCCACAAGAACTGAAGTCCATCCTCTCATCCGGTCTGCTGTCTTTCCCGGTTACCGATTTCAACGCTCAGGGCGACTTCCATCGCGCGGGCTACATCAAACGCCTCGAGTGGCTGGCACCGTACGGCGCCAGCGCTCTGTTCGCTGCAGGTGGTACAGGTGAGTTTTTCTCCCTGGCCGCCAGCGAATACTCCGAAATCATCAAGACTGCCGTCGACACCTGCGCCACCAGCGTGCCAATTCTGGCCGGTGTAGGCGGTCCGACCCGTCAGGCCATCGAGTACGCTCAGGAAGCCGAGCGTCTGGGTGCCAAAGGTCTGTTGCTGCTGCCGCATTACCTGACCGAAGCCAGCCAGGACGGCGTTGCCGCCCACGTTGAAGCGGTGTGCAAGTCGGTCAAGATCGGTGTGGTTGTCTACAACCGTAACGTCTGCCGCCTGACGCCAACCCTGCTGGAACAACTGGCCGAGCGTTGCCCGAACCTGATCGGTTACAAGGATGGCCTGGGTGATATCGAGCTGATGGTTTCGATCCGCCGCCGTCTCGGCGACCGCTTCTCGTACCTGGGCGGCCTGCCGACCGCTGAAGTCTATGCCGCTGCCTACAAGGCGCTGGGCGTGCCGGTCTACTCGTCTGCTGTGTTCAACTTCGTACCGAAACTGGCGATGGACTTCTACCACGCCATCGCCCGCGACGATCATCAGGCGGTCGGTAAATACATCGACGATTTCTTCCTGCCTTACCTGGAAATCCGCAACCGCAAGGCTGGCTATGCCGTGAGTATCGTCAAGGCCGGCGCGAAGATCGCCGGCTACGACGCAGGCCCGGTGCGTGCGCCATTGACCGACCTGACCCCGGACGAGTGCGACATGCTCGCCGCGCTGATGGACAAGCAAGGCAAGCAGTAACACCCCTAGGACGTAACCGCTGAGCGATCAGCGGTTTTGTCGTTGGAATGCATGACCCTTACAGGTGGTAGCTGTCGTCGCCGCGACACTGCCAAGGGGCCTGTAATGCAACACCCAAAAACAGCTTTACCCGCGTAAAAAAATAATCAGTGGGAGCTCTACAATGCAAAAGTCCAAGCCGACGCACGTCCGCTATTTGATTCTGTTGATGCTGTTTCTGGTCACCACGATCAACTACGCCGACCGTGCCACCATCGCTATCGCTGGTTCCAGCATCCAGAAAGACCTTGGCATTACTCCGGTCACTCTGGGCTATATCTTCTCCGCATTTGGCTGGGCTTACGTGGCCGGTCAGATCCCCGGTGGCTGGCTGCTCGACCGTTTCGGGTCGAAGAAAGTCTACGCCATGAGCATTTTCACCTGGTCGCTGTTCACCCTGCTGCAAGGCTATGTGGGTGAGTTCGGCATTTCCACCGCCATCGTCGCGCTGTTCATGCTGCGCTTTCTGGTCGGGCTGGCTGAAGCGCCTTCCTTCCCGGGCAACGCCCGCATTGTCGCCGCCTGGTTCCCGACCGCCGAGCGCGGCACGGCCTCGGCGATCTTCAACTCGGCGCAATACTTCGCCACCGTGCTGTTCGCTCCGCTGATGGGCTGGATTGTTTACACCTACGGCTGGCAGCACGTGTTCGTGGTCATGGGCGCAGTCGGTATCCTGTTCTCGATGATCTGGATGAAGGTCATCTACGGTCCGCGCAATCACCCGATGATCAACGAGGCCGAGTTAGAACACATCTCCAGCAATGGTGCGCTGGTCGACCTGGATCAGGACAAGGGCAAAGGCAAGGAAAAAGCAGCCAGCAGCGGACCGAAGTGGGATTACATCCGCCAGTTGCTGACCAACCGCATGATGCTGGGTATCTACCTCAGCCAATACTGCATCAACGGCATTACCTACTTCTTCCTGACCTGGTTCCCGGTGTACCTGGTTCAGGAACGCGGCATGACCATCCTCAAGGCGGGCATCATTGCCTCGTTGCCGGCTATCTGCGGCTTCATCGGCGGGGTATTGGGCGGAATCATCTCCGACTACCTGCTGCGCAAGGGCCACTCGCTGACCTTTGCCCGCAAGGCGCCGATCATCGGTGGCCTGCTGCTGTCCACCTCGATCGTTACCTGCAACTACGTTGATATCGAATGGGTGGTGGTGGGCTTCATGGCCCTGGCATTCTTCGGCAAAGGCGTCGGTGCTCTGGGCTGGGCTGTCATGTCCGATGTTTCACCCAAGCAGATCGCCGGTCTGAGCGGCGGTCTGTTCAACACCTTCGGTAACATTGCATCGATCACCACTCCGATCGTGATTGGTTACATCATCAGCAGCACCGGCTCGTTCAAATGGGCACTGGTGTTCGTGGGCGCCAACGCGCTGCTGGCGGTAATCAGTTACATTTTCATTGTGGGTGAAATCAAGCGTGTGGAATTGAAAGAGCCGCCTGCCAAGGGGCCATTGCTGAACGACTCGGTCAGCGACCTTTCCGAAGCGAAATCCTGAGGAAACCGTGATGAACCTGATTCAACATGCCGATTCGCCGCGCTATATCCGGCTGCATCCGCTGGATAACGTCGTGGTCGTGGTCAACGACCAGGGCGTGCCGGCCGGAACCGAATTCGACAACGGCCTGGTGACTGTCGATAACGTCCCGCAGAGCCACAAGGTCAGCACCGTTGACCTGGCCGTGGGCGAGGCCGTGATTCGTTATGGCCACACCATAGGCTATGCGCTGCAACCGATACCGCGTGGCAGCTGGGTCAGGGAAGACCAGCTGCGCATGCCCTCGGCACCTGCGCTCGACAGCCTGCCGATGTCCGACGCGGTGCCCGAGAAACAGGCACCGCTGGAGGGGTATACCTTCGAGGGCTATCGCAACGCTGACGGCACGGTGGGTACCCGCAACATTCTCGGTATCACCACCACCGTGCAGTGTGTGACCGGCGTGCTTGATCATGCGGTCAAGCGCATCCGCGACGAGCTGTTGCCCAAGTACCCGAACGTCGATGACGTGGTGGCCCTGACCCACAGCTACGGCTGCGGCGTGGCCATTACCGCCACCGATGCCTATATCCCGATTCGTACTGTGCGCAATCTGGCACGCAACCCGAACCTGGGTGGCGAGGCGCTGGTGATCAGCCTGGGCTGCGAGAAGTTGCAAGCCGGGCAGGTGATGCACGAGGGCGACAGTTCTGTGGACCTGAGCGAGCCCTGGCTGTATCGGCTTCAGGACTCCAGTCACGGCTTCAACGAAATGATTGAACAGATCATGGAGCTGGCCGAGACGCGCCTGCAGAAGCTGAACCTGCGTCGTCGTGAAACAGTACCTGCTTCGGAGTTGATCCTCGGTATGCAGTGCGGCGGCAGTGATGCGTTTTCCGGCATCACCGCCAACCCGGCGCTGGGCTACGCCTCGGACCTGTTGCTGCGTGCCGGTGCGACGGTGATGTTTTCCGAAGTAACCGAAGTGCGCGACGCCATCTATCTGCTGACATCCCGCGCGCAGGATCAGGAGGTCGCGCAGGCACTGGTACGGGAAATGGACTGGTACGACCGTTACCTGGCCAAAGGCGAGGCAGATCGCAGCGCCAACACTACGCCGGGCAACAAGAAGGGCGGGTTGTCGAACATTGTCGAGAAGTCCCTCGGGTCTATCGTCAAGTCAGGCAGCAGCGCCATCAACGGCGTGCTCGGCCCTGGTGAGCGGGTCAATGGCAAGGGGCTGATCTTCTGTGCTACGCCGGCCAGTGACTTCGTCTGCGGTACCTTGCAACTGGCTGCGGGCATGAACCTGCATGTGTTCACTACCGGACGCGGTACGCCGTATGGTCTGGCGATGGCACCGGTGGTGAAGGTCTCGACCCGCACCGAACTGGCTCAGCGCTGGCCTGACCTGATCGACATAGACGCCGGACGCATTGCCACAGGACGCGCAAGCATCGAGGACCTGGGCTGGGAGCTTTTCCACTTCTATCTGGATGTGGCCAGCGGCAAGAAAAAGACCTGGACCGAGCACTACCGGCTGCACAACGACATCACGCTGTTCAACCCGGCACCGATTACCTGACAGGAGCGTCACGAGCGGCATTCCCGCGCTGGAGCGTATGGAACGATAATTTCGCAGCTATCGTGCCGACGCTTTGCGTCGGTATGCCATTCTGGACACTCTGCGTCCGATCCAGGACATGACGCACAATCCGAAAGATTCTCTGAACTTTAGGCCGCTTTCCGGCCTCTTCTACAGTAGGGCAGCCGGTCTGGCTGCCTTCGTTGATGGTGCAGGAGATTTCAAATGGGTTGGATATCGGAAAATCATTTGTGGCTGTTTGCAGCGCTGACTGCTCTGATCGTGATTTCAGACATTTGGGCAGTCATGCGTATCCGCAAGAGCAAGACGCAATCCAGCAACAAGCTGATGTGGATCATCGTTGTTGTTGCCGTGCCGATTGTTGGCGTATTGGCCCTGCTGGTCGCTGGCCCGCGCCATGTGGACACGCCTGCCAGGCCTGAGCAGCAAAGCACCAAGTACTGACCCCGCCTTCTGGAAATACCCCACCCACGGGTGTGGGTATTTCTCTTGCAGACCGCTCATTCCCGTTTCGCAAACATTCTTTTCACAAAGATGGGCTTGTGGCTGGCAAAAATAAAAATCTCTGCAATTCTTCTGTCATGGTGGGGTGTTTACATGCTCGCCATCCAGACCCGAACAAGGAGAGAGCACATGTCGATCATTACCAAGTGGGCGTTGCAGGCGGTTGCATTGTTCGTGCTGGGCTGGGTGGCAACGACGACAGCGAATTGGAGCAACAATATGGCCAATGGTACGGGCAATGATCGCCTGGCGGAGTTGAGCGCTGGTGTCTTGAGCAGCCCGGTCCTGACTGCTTCTTCGTCGCAAAAGGTGCAAAGCGAGTAACCCGGCCTGATTGATAGTGGCGCGTTGGTACTTTTCTGCAGGCAAAAAAATGGCCCACAACGGGGTGGGCCAAATGGGATTCATCAAAGGAGTAGGGTCAATTTACGCAGCCGGACGTGAAGAGGATGTGAAACGGATGTCATGGAAACGAGAAGTGGTGTAACAGAATGAAAGGCATTGTGACGGGATGAAACAACGTTGCCAGTCGCCTGACAACGCGGTCTCGAATTATTCAGGAGCGGGTTCTGGAGCCTAGCGGGCCATTGCGCTTGAGTGTCTTTCAGGTGCTACGCGTCGTGCCAGATGAGGCAACGAATGAGGTGCATCGATCCTGGATTTCATGCGATCGGCGAATTCTCTGGCTTCCTGCCAACTCCGGCACTTGACCGGGTATTCGTCCAGTTTTACAACCCAAGCAGCCCCATGTACACCTTCTTCAATTCGGATGAGCATTGTTGGCATCTCCTGTCAGTGAGGGTAAGTCTGTGCCGGGTCATCGGCGCGAAAGCAGACGGACGAAATCCTGCGCCGAAAATCGGTATCGAGCTACAAAAAATTACAATTCCCGATGAATGCGCGCCGTTCGCAACTGAACAGGTACGGGCGGCTTTTCAGGTTTTGCCAAGCGGGCAGCCTGACGCAAAAATGTGACAGGCTGATGGGCGTCAGGATCAGAACGCCAGCTTGAAGCCGATCATGCCCAGCATGATGGCCAGGAAAGGCCGCAGCAGGTCGTCGGAAACGCGGCCCGCCATGTGGCTGCCCAGGTAAATGCCGGGCAATGAGCCCATCAGCAGCCAGCCCAGCAATTCCCAGTTCATGTTACCCATGCTCGCGTGGCCCAGACCTGCAACCAGCGTGAGAGGGACGGCGTGGGCGATTTCCGTGCCTACCAGACGCCGGGTCGGTAGCAGCGGATAGAGGATGAACAACGCCACGGTACCCAGCGCACCTGCACCAATGGAGGTCAGTGCGACCATGGTGCCGAGGATCAAACCGGTGATGACCGTTAATACGGTCAGGCTCGTACCGCTGAAAAACGAATGCCCGTCCCCGCGACCATGAGCGAAGGCCAGCAGCTTTTTCTTGAACAGAACGGCCAGAGCAGTGAGCAGCAGCACGAAGCCCAGCGCCTGCTTGATGATCGCGTTCAGGGCCTCAGGTGCGGTGTGCAGCGTGCTCAGGAACCACAGCGTCAGGAGCACGGCAGGGACGCTGCCCAGGGTCAGCAGACCGGTGACTTTCCAGTCGATGTTGTCATTCTTGCGATGTACCAGAACCCCGCCGGATTTGGTAATCGCCGCATACAGAAGGTCGGTGCCGACCGCCGTGGCCGGGTTGATGCCGAACCACAACAGAATGGGCGTCATCAGCGAGCCACCGCCGACACCGGTCATGCCAACGATAAAACCGACTACCAACCCTGCAACTACAAACCCCAGACCACCCGCTTCCATAACCAACCCATTCAAGCAAACGCATCAGGCAAAAAGTGGCGGGCAGCATAACGGCTTGTGTTGCAAACGGTTATGAAGAAGTGTTCTAAGGTTATAACCGTTTGTCGCGGATGACGGCGGCTTCGGCGGCTTCAGTGACCGTTTGCAGGCGGCGGTCAGGGCCTAGCCAGTTCAGTACGGCGTCGGCTTCCATAGGCTTGGAAATCAGATAGCCCTGACCCTCGTCACAACCCCATTGCTTGACCAGACGGCGAATGTCGTCTGTTTCGATGCCTTCGGCCACCACGCAATAACCCAGCTTCTTGGCAAGACCGATCAGTGCCTTGACCAGACGCTGATCGGTCTTGTCGGAAGCCAGATTGCGAATCAGCGACTGATCGAGCTTGACGGTGGTTGCGGGCAATTGCCGCAGGTAGTTCCAGTTGCTGTAGCCCGTACCAAAGTCATCGATCGCCACATCCATGCCCATCTGCCGCATGCGTTCCAGCTGGTGGCGCACTTCGGCCGGGTTGTGCATCAACGCGCCCTCGGTGAACTCCAGCTCAAAGCGCGTGGGGTCGATCTTGTGCTGACCCAGCAGGCGGATCATCCGGTCAGTGAAAGCCGGACCGGTGAGGTCTTCCGGGGTGACGTTGATCGCAATACGGAAATCGAAGCCCTGTTGCTGCCAGCGGGCGGCCTGCTCGATTGCGCTTGTCAGCACCCACAGACTCAGCGGACGCATGAGTGCGGTTTTCTCGGCCAGCGGTACGAATTCGGCAGGCCCGATGGGACCGAGCGTCGGGTGGTTCCAGCGCAGCAAGGCTTCTACCGAGGTGCACAGGCCGGAGGCGAGGTCGATGCGCGGCTGGTAGACCAGGCGCAGTTGATCATGCGAGTGCACCGCGCTGGTCAACGAACTGAGCAGTTTGAAAGCACGTTGCTGAGCGGCATCGAAGTGCGGCTCATACATCGCCCAGCCCAGATTCCGGTCGCGAGCATCATCGGCAGCGCTGATGACCATGCGCATCCAGTCCTGCTCTTCGGTCGGGTCGCGGTTCAGGGTGACAACCCCCAGACCTACCTGCATCTGCACCGGAATGCCCCGGCATTCCACGGGGGTCTCGAAGTCTTCGAGAATGGTCCGAAACAGATGATCAGGCACTCGGTCTCCGGCCAGCAGAAAGCCGAAGCGGGTAGGGCTGACCTTGTACAGCGAACAGGTTGGCGGCAGCAGATGCTCCAGGCGGCTCTTGATTTCGGTCACCAGGTCCTGAGAGAAGCTGTAGCCCAGAGCCTTGACAATGTCGTTCAGGAACGCAGAGGTGATCATGTCCACCACGACCAACTGATAATCAACGCTCGATGCCAGTGCCTGATGGATGTCTTCCTGCAGGCGTGAGCGGTTATACAAGCCGGTCGGCTGGTCAATGAAGCAACTGAGACGCAAGCTGACTATGCGTTTCATGACCAATGAGGCGAAACGCTTGAGCATCTGCGTCTGATGCTCGCTCATCGGTTCACGCGGCTTGGTGTCGATCACGCACAGGCTGCCCAGAGCGATGCCGTCATCGGTAATCAGCGGGGCACCCGCGTAGTAGCGAATATCGGGGTGGCCGGTCACCAGGCTATTGTTCACGAACCGGTCGTCGAGGGTCGCATCCGGAATTTCGAACAACGTGTCGGAAAGGATCGTGTAGGCACAGAACGAGACGTTGCGTGGCGTTTCCCGGGCACTCAGCCCCACTCGGGCGCGAAACCACTGACGGTGTTCATCGACAATCGAGATCAACGCAATCGGCGTCTGGAAGAAATCGGCGGTCATTGCCACGATTTCATCGAACACATCGTCGGAGGTGTCTTCAAGCACGCACAGCTCCCTGATGCGCAACAGACGTTGCGTTTCATTCAGCGGAATGGGGGCACTGGCGTTCATAAAATTCTCGATGGGTGTTCGGTGATGACTATATGACATCACGAGACTGACTTTAACAGATGAAAAAATTTCAATTACAGGCGAGGTACAGGTTGATCGGCCACAAACGGTTATTTTTGAGCGCTATCGGTCTTGCAGCCCCATAAAATAAAGGGCCTGCTCTTTTGTATTCTGAGTGTTACAAACATTGCCATTCGTCGTTTGGTTGCAAATGAGCAAAACGCTCATGGCTCGGTATGAACGAAGCACGGCTTTCACTGTGCGCTTCATTTGCGGTTTATCTGCCCAGGTACGAAAAATGAACATCAAGGTTCGACCCGCACGTACAGCAGACGCTGGCGCCATCAGTCGAGTGGTGCTGACTGCCTTGCGTACCAGCAATGCCAGGGATTACCCGGCCAGTGTGATCGAGCGCGTGCAACTGAGTTTCAGCCCGGCTGCCATTGAGCGGCTCATGCAGCAACGTCGGATGTTTGTGGCGGTGGCGGGGGAGGTGGTTGTCGGAACTGCCAGCCTGGAGGGTCAGGTGGTGCGCTCGGTGTTTGTCGACCCTGACTGGCATCGTCGGGGCATCGGGCGTTTGTTGATGGCAGAGCTGGAGCATATCGCCCGTGGGGCAGGCCTGGAGCTGCTGATTGTGCCGTCATCCTTGACCGCGCAGGAGTTTTATACAGCGCTGGGTTTCAGGTTGGTGCGAGAGCATCAGGAAGGGGAGGAGCGCACATTGATCATGGAACGGCAATTGCGCACCTGAGGCATTCCATGCCTTAAGCAGTGACTTCCTGCATTTCCTGCAGTTGGTAGTGCGCGTACAGCGTGCTGGCGATCAACGTGCAGAAGACTTTCAGGGTATCGAGCGTATCGACGTCGTCGAGTGGCGTCGGCACGTTGTCCAGACCGCACAGCGTGCCGAAAAAGTCTCCGTTGGGGAAAATGATCGGCAACGAGAAATAGCTCTGAAAACCATAGAGTTTCGGGATGGGGTGCTCTGAGTAGACCGCATCCGTGGCAACTTCGTTGATCACGATAGGACGCTTGTGCTGGCGTAACTCATTGCACAGCGTGGTTTCCAGTTTGAGCTCGTGACCGGCCTCCAGTCCGAACTTGATCTCGTCGTACACAGCACATGCCGTCCAGCTGGTTTCGGTTACTTTGGCAATTGCCGCGAATCTCAGGCCGGTCAGCCGGGTTACCAGCCGTAACAGGCTGGAAGTGGCCTCGATTTCACTGATGACTGCCAGCTCTGCTGAAGTCAATTTGTTGTTCAAAATGCGTCACCCTGGTCATAGAAAGCACTGATGCAGCCTTGGCAGTACGCCTGGCGCTGCCGATCTTGTGCAGGAAGTGATCGTGCCATACCTGATCGTGGCTTACATGAAATATCGTGTTCGTCGCCTCCAACTATTTAACGAGTTTAATGCCCTTGTCAACGTTAAGGACTTACCCAGGGGCGTGTACTAGTACATGTGTACTATAGGGATCCCATTTTTGCGTTGATAAAATCGCAGGTTTGCCAGCGCATGGAATGCCTGAAAACACTTTGAAGGTGTATGCAGGCAGTTTCCTATTTCAGCCGGATTGACCGGAACCCCTTACTGCGAGCATTGAACACCATGCACAAGACGACCCTGGGCTTTACGGTTGCCATGATTTCCACGCACTTGTATGCAGGTGGCTTTGCGCTTAACGAGCAAGGCATAAGCGGCATGGGCACAGCGTTTGCGGGTCGGGCCTCTGCCGCCGAAGATGCCGGCACGGTATACGGCAACCCGGCAGGCATGGCGCGTCTGGCCGGCCAGCAGGTCACCGGTGGCGCTACCTTTATCGATGCATCGACGGATATCAGCCGGGCGAGTGGACGTTCGAGCGGCAGCAACGATGGCGACATGGTGCCATTCAAGGCCATCCCGTTCGGTTTCTATACCCGCAGGCTGAATGAACACTGGGCCATTGGCCTTGGCGCGTACGTTCCGTTCGGCCTGGCGACGGATTACGAACGCGGTTTTCAGGGGCGCGCCTTTGCCAGCAAGAGCGATGCAAAAGTTCTGACCCTGCAACCGACATTGAGTTATGCCTTCAATGACAGGGTATCGGTGGGCTTCGGGCCGACCATCAATCAGTTTGCCGGCTCGCTGGAGTCGGACCTGACGCTTAACCCGGCCATCGCCGACAGTAATGTGAAAGTGAAGGGCAAGGATGTCGCGCTGGGCTTCAATATCGGCGTTCTGGCCAGCCTGACTGATACCACGCAGGCTGGGCTGACCTACCACTCCAAAGTGCGCTACGACCTTGATTGCCACACCGAGGTTGCCACAGGTGCCGGTACGCCAGCCCAGTTGCTGAGCAGCAATCGCTATGACTGCTCGCTACAGGTCGATACTCCTGAATCCTACGAGTTGTCAGTCACTCAGAAGCTCACCGATGCCTGGACACTTTATGCGGGAACGACCTGGACGCGCTGGAGCCGCATGAAGGACCTGAGTTTCAGCACCGAGAACATCAGCCCCGCGCGCGGTGGGATACTGGCTGCGTCCTTGTCTGGCGCTATCGCAGGCGGGCTGGACTGGCACGATACCTGGGCCTATGCGCTCGGCACATCGTATCGACTGGATTCACACTGGTCGTTGCGTACCGGCATCCGTCTGGATCAGTCACCGACCAGCAATACCAATCGCTCGCCACGCACACCGACCGGCGACCGTACGATCTTCAGTGTGGGCGCGGGTTATGACGTCAGCAAAGAACTGACCCTTGATGTTGCCTACGCCTACCTTAAAGAAGAAAGTGTTGATGTCAGCCGCGCCAATGCGCTGGCCAGTTACAGCGCGCGCTATCAGAACCGCGCCAGCTTTTTGGGTGTGGGGGCGACTTACCGTTTCTGAGAAAGTTGTAAATCTGCAGAGGCAGTACATCCGTACTGTTACTAGTACATCCGTACTATGGCTGGCCCTGGGTCGGCCACTTAAGCTAATGCGCTGAATAACACCCTGACTTCTCGATGGTAGACGACGTTTTTATAACGTCGCCGGCCGCGCGTGCGCGACCGTAAAAGGTCTTGCAGTGGTGTAAACGGATCACTCACAACAGACTTGTTTTCAGAGGGAACGCGCATGGGTATTTCTCGCCATTTGGCAAACATAAGAGGGTTGGCGGCGATTACGCTAGTTACAGCAACCATGACGGCCTGTTCGACCGGTGGCGGCAACCCGCTCGATACCCTGACCGGTGATTACAAATATGCGCCTGACTATATAAGGGCCAACATCATTGCCCGAAAGTCGACCAAGGAACAGATTCGCCAGGCGTTTGGTGCGCCTTATTCGGCGCAGGACAATGTGTCCGATAACAGCTCTGAGTGGTACTACGACCGTAACGAATCAGGTCTTAACTCATTGACCAAGATGGCGGTCAAGTACTCTAACCGATATGGTTCCGGAGACGCGGCATCCACCTTGCTTCAGGGGCAATCGCGCATGGGCGATGCACAGGAAATAATGGGCGACGCAAGCACACTGAGCGGCACGCAAGCTACCGGAAGAAAAGCGTCGATTACGCGCATCTTCATCAAGTTTAAAGGCAACGTGGTTGAGCGCTTCACAACGGATTGACCACAGCCTGCTGCCCAACGTCTGAAAGCAGCACATTCCAATGGCTGTCAGTACACCGCCGAACCGGCCTTGAAACTCAACAACAGCGAGCGCAGTTCGACCGGCCTCACCGGTTTTGAAAGAACGGGGATATCCGGATCGTTCAGTGTCTGCCGAACGTGCTGAAGCTCATGGCCGGTGATCACGATGGCGGGTATGCGCCTTCCCTGCAGCCCGCTCAGGTAGGCAATGCAGTCGGCGCCCGACGCCGTACGATCCAGATCGAAGTCAGTGACTACCAGATCACAGTCGACACTGATCTCGGGGATGCTGCTGAAGGTCTGGACCTCGCAGCCCCATCTGCGTAGCAACATGGCGGTGGCTTCAAGCACGTTGCGATTGTCCTCGATCAGCATGACGCGCAGACCGGAAAGCAGGCGGGTATTCCAGTTGATTTCGATGTTGTTCACCGGCTGGCTGGCGGTCACCGCTTTCAGGCCGCTGACGGTTACCGCAGTGCCGCGCTCGGGCACTGAACTGATATTGACCCGCAGGTTCATGAGCCTGGCGATACGGCTGACGATACTCAGCCCCAGGCCAACACCTTCAATGTCGCGGTCACGCTTCTCGCGGACGCGATAGAACTCGTTGCACAAGTGCGGCAAGTGCTCGGCGGGTATGCCGCGGCCCCGATCATAAACACCAATGCTGACGGTGCCTTTTTGCCGGCGACAGCCAATCAGAATCGGTTTGCCCGGTGCGTATTTGAATGCATTGGAAACAAGGTTCTGCAATAGCGTGCGCAGCAAGGCGGGGTCGGTCCAGACGTGATGGTTGCCGCTGTGTACGCGAATATCCACGCCAGCCCAGGTAGCAGCCTCGCTGTTCTGCGCGGCCAGCCCGTTGAGCAGTGCATCCAGGTCGACTGATTCGGGACGCGGTGCGACTTCGCCCTGGTTGAGGGTGTAGATGTCCAGCAACGAACGAAACAGTTGTTCTACCGCACTCAACGCCCGGTCGATGTTATTCACCAGACGTTGTTCGTTATCGCCCAAAGGCGCATCGCGCAGGCAGGCGGTAAACAGGCTGATGGAGTGGATCGGCTGGCGCAGGTCATGGCTGGCCTGTGCCAGAAACCTTGACTTGGCCTGATTGGCCGCCTGGGTTTCTTCAAGGGCCATGTGCAGTCGGCCAAGCAGAAAATAGACAAACAGCGGCAGGACCAGCATGGTCAGGATCATCATGACGGCCACAGCATGGTGCTCACGCAGAAACGGCGTGAGCACGATGATGATCATCAACGAAATCATGGAAAAGCCGGTTGCCAGCAGCAGGTAGTTGCGCCCGTAACGCATGCCGTAGCCGACCGTCATGCTCAGCATCACCGAGTACACCGGCAACATGGCCTCGCCGCCAACCGAGATCGTCACGATTCCCGCCAGATTATCGGTCACCAGGGCAAACAGACGTCGTCTGCCTGAGGCGCCCGGGCGCTGGGCAATGCGTATGATCAGCCCCACCGTGACGACGCCAAAACCCATGCAATAAGCCAGGATCACAAACAGCTTGTTCTCTGACATTTCCCCCATCCCGTACGCGATCAGTGCGTAAAGGATCGAGGTGGCAATGACCGCCATGCGCAGTAGCGCCTGAGTCATTTCCAGATCTATTCGTTTGGGCAGTAATGACATGGCGGCTACCGTCTCAGTGCTGTTTGCCGGCCAGGCTGGAAAACTGTGCAGCGGCAGCCGATCGGGTGGGCACACCAAGCGCCTTGAGCAGGCTGGAGACATGAATACGCACGGTAAAGGGTGAAATACCCAGATCCCTGGCGATTTCCTTATTGGTTTTTCCGGACGCCACAAGCCCCAGTACTTCTCTTTGACGTGCGGTCAGATGGCTGATTGCGCCAGTATCCAGATCGCTCAGTAACGAACCTTCGGGCTTGTACTTGACCACCACTTCGCCATCGCGAATGGCGATGATGGATTCGGCAATTTCCAGGGGGTCTATATTTTTGCCAATGAAGCCATCCGCACCCTGAGACATGACCTGTGAAATGGTGTCCAGATCATCGACCATCGAGACCACAATGATTGATGTGCGTTTGAACTCGCTGCGCAGGCTGCCGATGGTCTGTATCGAAGTTAGCCCCGGAAAGCGCAGGTCGAGCACCAGAGTATCGACCTCATCACCCCGGCGTGCGAGGGTGAGTACTTCATCCAGATTGCCTGCTTCTTCGATAATCGCTTCAGGTATCAGCCGCTCGATAGTACGCAGCATGCCCTCACGAAACAGTGGGTGATCGTCGGCCACGATGATTCTGCACGGCATACCTCATACTTCCCGTATTCAAGTAGCGCGCATCATACCTGATAGAACGTATTTGTATCGTTAATGAAACAAATGAAGTGCAACTTTAATGGCGGTCGAGTGCTGGCATTTTGTTATTGTTTTTTTGCCAGAAATGGCACTAGCGCTATAAAAAGGTGCAGCAGACGAATCCGCTGCATTGCCGCCATGCCCGATAGTTATGGATCCCGTTTTGCCTCATGTCTTGAAGCGCAGTACAAGATCATTCAAGTTGACTGCCAACTGCGAAAGTTCGGTACTGGCAATCAGTGTTTGCCGGGTGCCTTCGCTGCTCTGTACGGCCAGATCACGGATGCTGATCAGGCTTCTGTCGACATCACGCGCTACATGCGCCTGTTGCTCGGATGCTGCAGCGATCTGCAGGTTACGGTTATTGATCTCCAGTACCGAGTCGGTGATCTGGCGCAGCGATTGCCCGGCGTCTTCTGCTGTCTTGCGAGTGCTGTGGACTTCCTGAGTACTCTTCTGCATGGACTCGACCGTGGCCGAAGAACCGGCCTGAATCGCCGAGATCATCTGTTCGACTTCCTGAGTGGACGTTTGTGTGCGATGCGCCAGCGCGCGCACTTCATCAGCCACCACGGCAAAACCACGACCTTGTTCACCGGCACGCGCGGCTTCGATGGCTGCGTTCAATGCCAGCAGGTTGGTCTGCTCGGCAATTCCGCGAATCACGCCCAACACTTTGCTGATGTCCTGTGCCTGGCCGGCCAGGGCTGTGACTTGTGCAGAAGAGCCCTCGACCAGACCGGTCAGGTTCTGCATGGCGGTCAGGGTTTCGGTTACGCGCTGGTTGCCCAGGTCGGCGGAGAGGCTGGATTGTTGGGCAGCCTGGGAGGTAGAAGTAGCATTACGAGCGACCTCTTCTACGGCAGCACTCATTTCGTTTACAGCAGTAGCGGCCTGTTCGATTTCGCTGTTCTGTTGTTGCAGTGTACGGTCGGCGCTTTCGGTGATTGACGTCATCTCGACGGCAGCGGTGCTCAGTTGGGCGGATGCTCCGGAAATCTCATGAATGGTGGTACGCAGGTTCCCCGACATGGTGTTGAGGGCCGTCATCAAGCGTGATGCTTCGTCGCTGCCGGTAACGCCCAGTTGCCGGGTCAGGTCGCCTGAGGCGATGTCTTCTGCCAGTTTGAGAGAAGCATTGAGCGGATCGACAATACTGCGTGTCAGGGTAATCGCCAGAACCACGGTCAGAAGGGACGCTGCAATAACAACGGTCAGCAATACATTGACGCTGTGGTTGTACACGTCGGTGGCATCTTTTCCGGAGCTCACGGCTTCTTCAGCATTGTGCCCACGCAGCGTGGTGAGTTTTTCCTGATAGGCAGTGGCGCGCTGAACCTGCTCTGAGTTCGCAAAGGAAACAGCTTTTTCATGATCGGAGCTGTCCATGGCGATGATCTGTTTCACGCCGTCGATGTAGGCCCCCATCTTGCTGTTGGCGTCTTCGAATTGCGCACGGTCGGCTTCGCCCGAAATCAGGTTTTTCCGATAGAACTCGCTGCTTGAGCGAAGCGCCTCGATCGCCTCCCGGGCTTTGGCTTCTGCTGTGCTGTGCACGGCAGGATCGTTACTGGCGAGCATTCTGATGCTTTCCAGTCGAGCGTGAAGCAGGGCGATCTGAATGTCGTCGACGATCTGAATGCTGGGCAACGAATTTTCTTCGATGTTCTGCTCGGCCGTGCGCAGGTGGTCGATCTGCACGTAGGAGAATCCTCCGAGGCCGATCAGCAGCAAGGTAATAACGCCAAAAAACAGGGATGCCCTGCGTGAAATATTCAGCGATCTGATGTTCATGGTTGCCTCCAGCGGCAAAACAGGCGGAGGGACAATACGTTCCTTTCCGATAACTGTTTTTCTGCTGAAGCCGTGAGAGCTTTAATTAATAGCGATGAAAGTTATTTCATGATGAGTGTAATGTTGTTTAGGGTTTGTTAAGCAAGTGTTCCTAAAACTTCCCGTCACACAGTGAATCCTGTCAACGGTTTACACGATTCACTGTTGTTAACGTATTAACTCTAGTAATGTGGTTTTTCGAGGTCTGCATTCATTGGGAGCCTGCTGGCTAAGCCGCTGACTGAGTAGCGGTCACAGGCAATATGTCCAGAAAACCGGCTATGCAGCCCATGCAGGCCATTCTTTCTTCCACATGGGGCATGTGACTGGACTCTCTGAACTCCGACGCGCGAACATCAGGGATGTTCTCCACGTAAGGTTTCACCACGAGTGGAGTGGCTTCGTCATAAAACCCCGAAATCACCAAGGTCGGGACCTTGATGTTTTCCAGCCTGTCGACAATGGTCCAGTTCTTCAAAGTGCCGATAACGTGAAATTCGGTAGGGCCATTCATGGCGTGATACACGGTCGGGTCCGCGTCGATCTGGTCGAAGGTGCGTTTCACCTCGTCCGGCCAGGGTGTGATGCGACATACATGACGGTCATAAAATGCCCGCGATGCTTCCAGGTACTCCGGGTCAGTCAACGTTCCCGCTTGTTCGTGCTTGAGCAATGCAGCTTGCACAGCTGCGGGCAAAGCCTCGCGCAGTCGGTTGGCCTCGCTTACCCAGGTACGCATGTCTGCCGGGGAGTTGGCGACAATCAGCGCTTTCAGGCCTTTGGGCTGGAGCACCGCATGTTCCGAAGCCAGCATGCCGCCCCACGATTGGCCCAATAACGCGTAATTGTCTTCGATGCCCAAGTGGGCAAGCAGGTTGTTCAGCTCTCTCAAGAACAGATCGACTGTCCAGAATTCGCGACTCTCATGGGGTAGGCGAGTCGATTTTCCGTTACCCAACTGATCGTAATGGATCACCGCCTGAGTGTTACTGGCGAGGTCCTTGAACGAGTCCACGTAATCATGGGTACAACCGGGGCCGCCGTGCAGAATGACCAACGGTGTACGCGGGCCTTGCAAGTTGCCGGTGACGCGATACCACGTCTGATAGTCGCCGAACGGCGCAAAACCTTCCTTGATCGTCATGTCTGCCATGTCGCCGGTCCCTGCTGGATAGTTCGGGGCACCATAGCGCTGCGCGTGGCATCTTAAAACTATAGAAAATGATAGGTTTTGGCTGATAAACCGGTCAGTGGTCGAGTAAACGGTAGTGAACGGCACGCACGACCGCCTGCACACGGTTTTTGGCCCCCAGTTTCTGCATGGCCGAATTCAGATGCAGCGTTACCGTGGCGACCGAACGGTTGAGCTGATCGGCGATTTCTCTGGCCGTCAGCCCTTCGGCAGACCAGCTCAGGCATTCACGCTCGCGGCGGGTGAGCTTGATCGCATTGCAGGAGCGCATCTTCTGGTCAAACAGCGGGTAGGCGACTTCCTGAAAGGCATGAGCCAGCAGACCGAACTCGGCCAGGCTCTGCCGGGCATCTTCCAGCGCCGCGTCGCTGCTGTCGGAACACAGGCCTGTCAGAGTGGCGAAACCGCCCTTGGGCATGTGGATAGGTACTGTCACGCCACACGTCATGTGTGAGTCATGCAGATAGCGCACCACCGGCTTGTGCATGTCGGTAATAAAGGTTTGCAGCACCGTTTCGGCCTTGGGCTGGTATGACCATACGAAAGGCGAAACGCTGGCCACGGCCAGGTGTTGCACCGGGTCGATCTGGTAGTACCCCTGGCTGCACCAGAGTGCGTGCCAGTCGGCGGGGGTGTTGCGCAATGAAAGCAACGAAGGTGTGATCAGTGCTCCATCATGGGACACGGGCACCGGGCTGTAATCGTAAATCACTGCATCGAATCCAAGATCCGAGGCCAGTAACAGTGCGCAATCCATTTGCTGATCCACTGTAGATGCCGATTGCAGACGCGAATTGAAATCCGACAACCTGATATGCATGGCTTGACCTCCTTTGTCATTGAGCCGGTGTGGGGGTCTTAATATAGCAATTAGCAAGGACAGTGCCACGCCTGCGTCCAACCGGCTGTCAGTCGTGTAAAACCTATAAGAATTGCTAGCTGTTTGCCATGGCGCTGCGCGATAGGGTTGAGGCCATGAGCGACGTCCGCAAAGGTGAGGTGCGATGGGGTATGCGAGCAAGGCGGATGAGCGCAAAACAATCAAAGTCGACGGATGGTCAATGTTCGACTACAACTTCGCTCTGCCCTTTTGCGTGAAAGGGGTGGCGGCGTACTTTCCGGTCCTGCTGAATTTTCTGTCACAGCATCGGGGCGTCTGATGAATCTGGGTCGTTATCGTTTCATCCTCCAGCGTCCGTTGCAGTTGCTGCCGGTGCTGTTCGGCATCAGTCTGGTGACCTTCATTCTGGTGCGCTCGATCCCCGGCGACCCGGCGCGCATTCTGCTGGGCGCACGTTCCACACCGCAGGCACTGGCCAACATCCGCGCCCAGTACGGGCTGGATGAACCCTTGTGGACGCAGTACGTGTACTTCATGAAAAACCTCTTGCAGGGCGATATGGGCAAATCGCTGCTGTACAAGATCGATGTGCTCAAACTGATCGTTACCCGGCTGGAGCCCACTGTGTTTCTGGTGTGTGGCAGCGTCCTGCTGGCTCTGCTGATCGCCGTGCCGTTGGCCACGGTCGCTGCACGCAACAAGGGCAGTTGGGGCGATAACCTGATTCGTGTCTTCACCACCACGGGGTTGGGCATGCCGGCATTCTGGCTGGGCATCATGCTGATCCTGCTGTTCAGTGTGCAGCTTGGCTGGTTTCCGGTGTCCGGTTACGGCAGTGACTGGCTGGACAAGGCCCACCACATGGTGCTGCCGTGCCTGACCATCGCCCTGGCTTTGTCCGCTGTGCTGATTCGCAACCTGCGCGCGAGCATGCTCATGGAACTGCAGGCTGATCACGTTACTGCGGCGCGGGCACGCGGCGTCAGTGAGGGTGCAGTGTTTCGTCGTCACGTATTGCCCAACTCGCTGGTGCCGTCGATCAACCTGCTGGCGGTGAACATCGGCTGGCTGATCAGCGGCACTGTCGTTATCGAAAGCCTGTTTGCCATCCCCGGCATCGGCCAGTTGCTGGTGCGCGGCATCTTCAGTCGCGATTACATGGTGGTGCAGGGGGTAGCCATGGTGCTCGCCTGTGCCACCGTAATCGTCAACTTCCTCGCTGATGTGGCCACTGTCGCGATAGACCCGCGGGTGAACATCAAATGACCGTCGCCCACGCCCATCTGCGCCCACACTGGCGTTCAAGGCTGCGCCTGCGCTTGCGCAATGGCCGGCTGGCGATGCTGCTGGGCGCCTCATTGCTTGGCTTGTGGCTGTTGCTGGCACTCTTCGCGCCGTGGCTGGCACCTTATGACCCGATTTACCAGAACACCGAACTGCGCATGCTCGCACCGCACCTCGCGCATCCGTTCGGCACCGACAATTTTGGCCGCGACATTCTGTCCAGAGTCATCTGGGCGGCACGCATCGACCTGCAGATCTGTGTGCTCGGGGTGGTTTTCCCATTCATCATCGGCACGTTTGTCGGCGCATTGTCGGGCTATATAGGCGGTCGCTTCGACAACCTGTGCATGCGCGTGATCGACATCGTTCTGGCCTTTCCGTTTCTGGTGCTGATGCTGGCGATCATTGCGATTCTCGGCCCTGGCCTGAGCAGTTTCTACATCGCCATGGCGCTGGTGGGCTGGGTGTCTTACGCGCGGCTGATCCGTTCACAGATTCTGGTCCTCAAGGAAAGCGATTTCGCCCTGGCGGCCAGAAGTCTGGGGTTTGGTCACTTGCGCATTCTGTTCCGCCATCTGCTGCCCAACGCGATGTTCGGCTCGATTGTGTTTTCCATGTCTGACGCTGTTCTGGTGCTGCTCAGCGGTGCGTCGGTCAGCTACCTGGGGCTGGGTGTACAGCCACCCTTGGCGGAGTGGGGCACCATGGTCGCCGAAGGGCAGGCGTTTCTGACGTCTGCGTGGTGGATCTGCACCTTTCCGGGGCTGGCCATCGTGACGCTGGCCATGGGCTTCAGCCTGCTGGCGGACGGCGTTGCCGAAACCCTGGGGGAGCGGCAATGAGTACGCCGGTGCTGACAGTCCGCGAGATGAGCGTGATTGCGAACAATCGTGGCCGCGAGGTAACGCTGGTCGACCGGCTGTCGTTCGATCTGCAGCAGGGCGAGATTCTCGGGCTGGTCGGTGAAAGTGGCTCTGGCAAGACCATGGCTTGCCGGGCATTGATGCAACTGATGCCATCGCCGGACCTGCACGTGCGCGGTGGTTCGGTGCTGCTCAATGATGTCGACCTGTTAAAGCTGGATGCAACTGGCATGCGCTCCATGCGTGGGCGGCGGATCGGCATGATCTTTCAGAACCCCAGCAGTCATCTGGACCCACTGATGCGTATCGGCGAGCAGATTGCCGAAGGTTTTCGTCTGCATCAGGGCGCTTCGAAACGTGAGGCACGGGCGCAGGCGATTGATCTGCTGCGTCAGGTCGGCATTCCCGACCCGGCTTCGCGTGTGGATAACTTTCCCCATGAGTTTTCCGGCGGCATGCGCCAGCGCGCCATGATTGCCGTGGCGCTGGGCTGCGGGCCGCAGGTGCTGATCGCTGACGAACCGACCACCGCGCTGGACGTGACGGTGCAGGCGCAAATCCTGCGGCTGTTGCTGGACCTGCGCGACCGTCACGGGTTGTCGTTGATCATGATTACCCACGACCTGGGTGTTGTGGCGCAAACCTGCGACTCCATCGCGGTGATGTACGCCGGTCGATTGTGTGAACACGGCAGCAAGCGCGACGTGCTGGCCCGCGCCCGCCATCCTTACACCCGCGGCCTGATCGACTGCCAGCCCGCCAGCAGCGCGGGCAGTGGCCTGCTGCGCACCATTCCCGGACAGCCGCCATTGCTCGATGCGCTGCCCGTCGGCTGCCGTTTTCAGGCGCGCTGCGGCCATGCGGGCGCAGGCTGCGTCGAGACGCTACCCCTGATGCGGTCGATGGGTGTTGCCCACCAAGCGGCCTGTCACTACCCGCTGGCAGACTCCCGAGAGGCCGTTTCATGAGCGGCTCCGTGCTGTTGAACGTCAACGATCTGGTGGTGCGCTTCCCGGCCCCCGGATCAGGTTTCATGGGCCTCAACAAGCGTTGGGTGCATGCCGTCAACGGTGTGTCGCTGAGCATTTGTGCAGGTGAAACGCTGGGCCTGGTGGGCGAGTCTGGCAGCGGCAAGAGCACGCTGGGGCGCGCGATTCTGCGTTTGAACGACATTACTTCCGGGCAGATCGTCTTCGATGATGTCGACATGGCCCAGGGCAGTGGTATCAGTCTGCAGCGTTTGCGCAGTGAAACAGCAATGATCTTTCAGGACCCGTCTTCCTCGCTCAACCCGCGCATGACCGTCGGTGCCACGCTGGCCGAGGTGCTGAAAGTGCAACGCAAGGTCAGCGCATCCGAGATTCCGGCGCGGGTCATCGAGTTGCTCGACATGGTCGGTCTGCGGCCAGAATTTGCCGAACGCAAACCGGGCGCCTTGAGCGGCGGACAATGTCAGCGTGTCGGTATCGCCCGCGCGCTGGCCATCGAGCCGCGGCTGATCATCGCCGACGAGTGCGTGGCGGCGCTGGACGTGTCGATTCAGGGGCAGATCATCAACCTGCTGCTGGAACTACGCCAGCGCATGAACCTGGCAATTCTGTTCATTGCCCACGATCTTGCCATCGTGCGCCGCCTGTGTGACCGGGTGGCGGTGATGTACCTGGGCAAAATCGTCGAGGAGGGCCCGGTCGAAGAGGTCTTTCTCAAACCGCGTCATCCCTATACCGCGGCGCTGATCCAGGCGATCCCCGAGATTGATCCGGATCGTCCGCTGCCCGGTGAACCCTTGCAGGGCGAGCCGCCCAGCCCCCTGAATTTGCCCGCTGGCTGCGCCTTTCACCCGCGTTGCCGGTTCGCCAGGCCGACCTGTTCCAGCGTCGCGCCACCCACCCGGCATGTCGGCGAGCAGCGCTACGACTGCGTACTTGATGCACCCGTTTTTTGATCCAGACCTACAACAACATCTGTCCCGACACCGGCAAGGAGTTCATTCGTATGAAAGCTCGACCAATGAAAATGCTGACCGTCGCCATGCTGGCGGCCTGTTCCCTGGCAGCGGGAGTGGCGGAAGCCGCGGGCGTGCTGACCATCGGCCGTCGTGAGGACGGCACCACCTTCGACCCGATCAAAAGCGCGCAAAACATCGACAACTGGGTATTTTCCAACGTTTACGATGTGCTGATCCGGGTTGACGACAAGGGCACCAAGCTGGTGCCAGGGCTGGCCGAAAGCTGGTCGATTTCGCCCGACGGGCTGACCTATACGCTCAAGATACGCCCGGCCAAATTCTCTGATGGCTCGGAGCTGACCGCCAGCGACGCAGTATTCAGCCTGCTGCGAATCCGCGACGACAAGGGCTCGCTGTGGAGCGATTCCTACAAGATTATCGACAAAGCCGTCGCAACAGATCCGCGTACGCTGGTCATCACCCTGAAGAACCCATCGGCCTCGTTCCTCTCGCAACTGGCGCTGCCCAACGTGTCGATTCTCTCCGAGAAGGCCATGAAGACCCTGGGTGAAGAGGCCTACGCCGAAAAGCCTGTCGGTTCGGGAGCCTTCACGGTGAAAGAATGGCGGCGCGGTGACCGGGTGATTCTGGCCAAGAACCCCAACTTCTGGGAAGCGCCGAGCGTCAGCCTTGATGGTGTCGAGTGGATCTCGGTGCCGGATGACAACACCCGCATGCTGATGGTCCAGAAGGGCGAGCTGGATGCAGCGATCTATGTGCCGTTCTCCCGTGTCGAAAACCTGAAGAAGAACCCTGATCTGGTGGTCCACCTGGACCCGTCCACCCGTGAAGATCATTTGTTGCTCAACCATGAGCACGGCGCATTGGCCAAGCCTGAGGTACGCCAGGCACTGGACATGGCTATCGACAAGAAATCGCTGGTCGAGGCCGCCACCTTCGGGCTGGGCACAGTGGCCAATTCCTACATTCCCAAGGGCGCGCTGTATCACTACGCCGATAACCTGCAACGCCCGTATGACCCGGTCAAGGCCAAACAGATGCTGGCGGATGCCGGTGCGGCAGACCTGAAGCTCAACTATGTGGTCAACGCTGGCAACGAAGTCGACGAGCAAATTGCGGTCATGCTGCAACAGCAACTGGCCAAGGTTGGCGTGACCACGACGCTGCAGAAAGTCGACCCGAGCCAGAGCTGGGACATGCTGATTGCCGGGGACTACGACATCTCCGTGATGTACTGGACCAACGACATCCTCGACCCGGACCAGAAAACCACCTTCGTGCTTGGCCATGACACCAACAACAACTACATGACCCGTTACAAGAATGACAAGGTCAAGGAACTGGTTGCCGCCGCACGGGTTGAAATGGACCCCAAGAAGCGTGAGCAGATGTACATCGACCTGCAGAAAATGGCCAAAGCCGACGTCAACTGGATCGACCTGTACTACAGCCCTTACATCAGTGTTTCACGCAAGAACGTCGAGCACTTCGGCCAGAACCCGTTGGGCCGGTTCACGCTTGAAGAAACCGTCAAGAAGTGAAGCGGGCAGGGCTCTCTGCTGATTGGCCAGAGCCCTGATTCTTCGAGCGATGACTGGCGTGCGCGTTAATTTGTATCCTCAGGTTTACCTGCGCCGTGACAGGCTCTGCGAGTGGTAAGGTTGCGGCCTTTTTGCGCTGTACCCTGCGGAGCCCTGCATGCACAACCCCACCCCCCGTACCGAATCCCCGAGCGCGCTGGCGTTCATCAAGCGCTTTTTCGCCGCTGAGGCCGCTGGCGGTCTGATCCTGATGGCGGCTGCGCTGGCAGCCCTGATCGTCGCTAACTCGCCGCTGGCCGACAGCTACTTTGCAGCGCTGCATACCGTGCTCGCCGGGATGTCGGTAGAGCACTGGATCAACGATGGCCTGATGGCAATCTTCTTCATGCTGGTGGGCCTGGAGATCAAACGCGAAATGCTGGCCGGTCAGCTTGCATCCTGGAGCCAGCGCGCCTTGCCAGGCTTCGCGGCGCTGGGCGGCATGGTGGTTCCGGCGTTGATCTACGTGGCATTCAATTGGGGCCAGCCAGACACCATTGGTGGCTGGGCCATTCCGGCAGCGACCGACATCGCATTCGCCCTGGGCGTGCTGTCATTGCTGGGCAAGCGTGTGCCGTTGTCGCTGAAGATATTCCTGTCGGCACTGGCAATTCTCGATGACCTCGGCGCTGTGCTGATCATCGCGCTGTTCTACACCAGCGATCTGTCCATTCCCATGCTGCTGGCTGCACTGGGCTCCATCGCCGTGCTCGTCGCGCTGAACCGTCTGGGCGTTAAAAAGCTGCTGCCTTACCTGATTGTCGGCGCGCTGTTGTGGTTCTTCATGCTCCAGTCCGGTATTCACGCCACCTTGGCGGGCGTAGCGCTGGCACTGTGCATTCCGCTCGGCAAACCCGATGAAGAAGCCAGCTCGCCGCTGCTGCATCTGGAAGAAAAACTGCACCCGTGGGTGGCCTTTGCCGTCGTACCGGTCTTTGGATTCGCCAATGCTGGCGTTTCACTGTCAGGCATCACTGTCGACAAACTGCTGGACCCGGTGCCGTTGGGCGTCGCGCTGGGGCTGCTGATCGGCAAACAGGTCGGCATCTTCGCCCTCGCTGCACTGGCCATCCGCGCCGGCCTGGCCCGCTTGCCGGACGGCAGCAACTGGGGCCAGCTTTACGGTGTTGCGGCGCTGTGCGGTATTGGCTTCACCATGAGCCTGTTCATCGGCGCACTGGCCTTCCCGGGCGCACCGGAGCTGGTGGGTGAGGTCAAGGTGGGCGTACTGATCGGGTCGGTGTTATCGGCGTTGCTTGGGGTTGTGGTGTTGCGCAGGTTTGGAGCGAGGGGGTGAGCGTAGGGGACGATAATCTCGACTATCGTGCGACGCTCCGCGTCGGCATGCCGGTCTGGACGCTCTGCGTCCTCTTCGCGACGTAAACCGTCGCGAACTGCATTCCCGAAGTAATGGACGTCACAGTCAATCATATAGCCAGGAGTAGATTGAGAAATGTTGAAGCTGATCAGTCAGCGCAATTGTGCGCCTTCGCTTGAGGACCCGAAACACGATGTGTACCTATTCAGTGTCGACACATCCGGAGCCGATAAACCGTTCTGTTTTGAACAGTCAATTACCGGCGGGCATGCTGAGCGGGGTGGCTGTATATTTCTGAACCTGGCCGGACTTGAGAACTGGCCCGGTGATTGGCGAGTTCATCTGGAGAAGTCCGGTTGCGGCTGGGTAGCGGAGTTGATGGCGGGGGCGCAAACCGATCAGCAAGCCGTGAAGTTGATTCTGGAACAAGTGACCATTACCTGATCGCAATCTGACGATTCAGAAACCACACGGCATGTCGATAAAGAAGTGACATGCCAGGGACTCGGCAAATCTGACTTTATTTTGAGAACCCTGTGTATGTTTCACTTATTCCGACCACGTCGTGACAGAAAAGCCCTTCAACAACTTATTGCCTCTCTCAAGGGGGCTGGCGAGCCGGTGGTAAGAGGCTGCGCTGAAGAGAGCAGCGTACTTGAGTGCTGGAGTTCGCTGAGTACCCAGCGTCGTCTCGACGAGCAACGTATCGCCGATCTTGAGCAGGAACTGGAAACCGCCCGCCACCTTCTGGGTGAAGCCTCTGCTTCGGCCGCCGCTTATGAGACCCGCTTTGATCTGGTCAACCGTGCGTCGAGCGAGGGCCTCTGGGATATGGAGGTCGTAGCAGGCGATCCGGTCAACCCGAACAATCGATTCTGGTGGTCGCAGCAACTTCGCACGCTTCTCGGTTTTAACGACGAGCGAGATTTCCCTAACGTACTGGCGAGCTGGGCAGACCGGCTTCATCCGCAGGATAAACAAGCCACGCTCGACGCATTTGCCAAGCATCTGAATGATCGCTCGGGTAACACGCCGTACCGGGTCAAGAATCGTCTGGCGATGAAGAACGGCACTTATCGCTGGTTCTATGCCCAAGGCGAAACGTTAAGAGACGCACGCGGAACGCCGCTGCGTGTCGCCGGCTCGCTTCGTGATATTCACGATGAGCTTGAACGTGATCTGGAACACGATGTGATCATTACCCGATTCGAACTGGCCCGGGAGATGCTCTCCGACGGGCTCTGGGACATGGAGGTCATTGCTGGCGACCCGGTCAATGCGAGAAACCCGTTCTGGTGGTCTCCACAGTTCAGGCGGCTTTTGGGTTTTGAAACAGTCGAAGAGTTTCCTGACGTACTGGATAGCTGGGCATCACGGCTGCACCCCGACGACAAGGAGCGCAGTCTGACGGCATTCGGTGCGCACTTGAATGACCGGACTGGCAAGACGCCGTTCGATATCGAGTACCGCCTGAAGATGAAAACCGGCGAGTACCGCTGGTTCCGTGCACGCGGCCAGACTCGTCGCAATCCCGAAGGTGTTCCGCTGAGGGTGGTCGGTGCGTTGGTGGATGTGCATTTGAAGCATGAGCAGGATGCTCTTCGCGACACCGAAGCACAGCATCAGAAAAACCTGGAAGAGAACATCACTCAACTGACCCAGATAGTCGGCACTATCCAGAGCATTGCCAGCCAAACCAACCTTCTGGCGCTCAATGCCGCGATTGAGGCTGCACGCGCCGGGGAAGCTGGGCGGGGCTTTGCGGTGGTAGCTGACGAAGTGCGCAAGCTGGCGACTCGAACGACTGAAGCGACGGAGCAGGCGGCAAGCATGATGAGTCGCTGATAAAACCAGCCTTCGCTTTTTGATAGACGTAAAAAAACGCCTCCGCAAGGGAGGCGTTTTTTCAACTCAGCACATCAAACACATCAAGCCAGGTCGAAGCGGTCCAGGTTCATCACCTTGGTCCATGCGGCCACGAAGTCTTTGACGAACTTCTCGTTAGCGTCCGAACTGCCGTACACCTCGGAAATCGCACGCAGTTGGGCATGTGAGCCAAATACCAGATCGACACGGGTGCCGGTCCATTTGACTGCGCCGGTTTTGCGGTCACGTGCTTCAAAGGTGTCGTTGGCACCTGAAGTCGCTCTCCACTCAACGCCCATGTCCAGCAGGTTCTTGAAGAAGTCGTTGCTCAGGGTTTCCGGCTTGTCGGTGAATACGCCGTGCTTGCTCTGACCGACGTTAATATTCAAGACCCGCAGGCCGCCCAACAGCACAGCCATTTCCGGTGCAGTCAGGGTCAGCAGTTGCGCCTTGTCGACCAGCAGCGATTCTGCCGAGACCTTGTAGTGCGCCTTCTGATAGTTGCGGAAGCCATCGGCGATCGGCTCAAGGAAGCTGAACGACTCGACATCCGTCTGCTCCTGCGATGCATCGGCACGGCCTGGTGTGAACGGCACCGTGACGTGCTGGCCAGCGTTCTTCGCAGCCTGCTCGACACCTGCACTACCGGCCAGGACGATCAGGTCAGCAATGGAAACCTGCTTGCCACTCGACTGAGCGGCGTTGAACTCGCTCTGAATACCCTCTAGGGTCTTCAGTACGCCCGCCAGTTGTGCAGGCTGGTTGACCGCCCAGTCCTTCTGCGGAGCAAGACGCAGACGGCCGCCATTGGCACCGCCGCGCTTGTCAGAGCCACGGAAGGTAGAAGCGGCTGCCCATGCGGTGGAAACCAGCTGCGAGACAGAAAGGCCCGAAGCGAGAATCTTGCCTTTGAGCGCGGCAACATCCTGATCATCCACCAACGCATGACCCACATTCGGAATAGGGTCTTGCCACAGCAGCTCTTCGGCCGGTGTTTCCGGGCCCAGGTAGCGCGCGAGCGGGCCCATGTCACGGTGAGTCAGCTTGAACCAGGCGCGGGCGAACGCGTCGGCCAGTTGCTCAGGGTTGTTCAGGAAGCGACGGGAGATCTGCTCGTAAGCTGGATCGAAGCGCAGCGCCAGGTCAGAGGTCAGCATGCTCGGCGCATGACGTTTGGATGGATCGTGGGCATCCGGAATCTTGCCCGCGCCTGCGCCATTCTTCGGCGTCCATTGATGCGCGCCTGCAGGGCTCTTGGTCAGCTCCCACTCGAAGCCAAAGAGGTTTTCCAGGTACTCGTTGCTCCATTTGGTTGGAGTCGAAGTCCAGGTCACTTCCAGGCCGCTGGTGATGGTGTCGCCACCCTTGCCGCTGCCGAATTTGTTTCTCCAGCCAAGCCCCTGTTCTTCAAGACCGGCTGCTTCCGGCTCCGGACCGACGTTGTCGGCAGGGCCTGCGCCATGAGTCTTGCCGAAGGCGTGACCACCGGCGATCAGCGCTACGGTTTCTTCATCGTTCATCGCCATGCGACCGAAGGTTTCGCGGATATCCCGCGCCGAAGCGACCGGGTCCGGCACGCCTTCAGGCCCTTCCGGGTTCACGTAGATCAAGCCCATCTGCACAGCGGCAAGCGGGTTTTCCAGATTGCGCTCACCGCTCGCGGTGCGGCTTTCTTCGTTGGCATGATTCTCCGGCTCGGCGACCAGCGTACCGTCGCCCGGCTGCTGCATTTTCTTCTGTGCGCCGTAGCGTTCTTCGCCACCCAGCCAGGTGGTCTCGGAGCCCCAGTACACATCTTCTTCCGGTTCCCAGACATCCGGGCGACCACCGGAAAAACCGAACGTCTTGAAGCCCATCGACTCCAGCGCGACGTTGCCGGTAAGCACAATCAGGTCGGCCCAGGAGATCTTGCGGCCATACTTCTGCTTGACTGGCCAGATCAGGCGACGTGCCTTGTCCAGGCTGACGTTGTCAGGCCAGCTGTTGAGCGGCGCAAAACGTTGCTGACCAGCACCTGCACCGCCACGGCCATCGCCTGTACGGTAAGTACCGGCGCTGTGCCAGGCCATGCGAACGAACAGCGGACCATAATGGCCAAAGTCGGCCGGCCACCAGTCCTGCGACCGGGTCATGACGTCGCGCAGGTCTTGTTTGACCGCTTCGAAGTCAAGGCTCTTGAACTCCTTGGCATAATCAAAGCTCTCGCCCATCGGGTCGGAGAGTGAGGAATGCTGATGCAGAATCTTCAGATTCAGCTGCTTGGGCCACCAGTCACGGTTGGTGGTGCCGCCGCCAGCAGCGTGGTTGAAGGGGCATTTCGATTCAGTTGACATGCTTGATACACCTTTTTGTCATTTGCATCCGGCCATCCAGCCCACTCGCGGGGCTTCAGACAGTGATGACGGAACTCCATAGCACTGGGTTCGTACCGGCCGCTCGATCAACGATCAGGCCAGTAGCGATCATTGGATTGCTGCGATACGAGCCCGCAACGTGCACAGAAAACTTGAGCTCATTCTTATCTCCTTATCAGGGTAAAACCGCACGGCCTTCGCCGATGCTCTTGCAGATTAGCCTTCTTCGTGGATATTTCTAATAGAAAGAACGTTATGGGTTGATAGGCAAACTCTGGCAGCGCTGTCATCTGATCAGCGAAATGCTCTGTTAATCTGCTCCGCCATTGGAATAACAGGCCGGTCTTAGCCAGTGATCACGATTCGCAGCATGACAATCAATGATTACGAATCGGTCATCGAGCTGATGCGCAACACACCGGGCATCTCCCTGCGCGATGCCGATTCGCGTGAATCGACGGCACGCTACCTCGACAGAAACCCCGATATGAGCTTCGTCGCCGAGGCGGAGGGGGCTGTGTGCGGTTGTGTCATGTGTGGGCATGACGGCCGCCGGGGTTATCTACAACATTTGATTGTGCTGCCGGAGTATCGTCGACAAGGGATAGCTCACGAGTTGGTCGAGCGCTGCCTTCAGTGTCTGGAAGCGCTGGGAATTTATAAGTGTCATCTGGATGTGCTGAAGGGTAATGAGGCGGCTGGCCGATATTGGTCAGGGCAGGGGTGGACATTGCGAGAGGATATTGACCGCTATTCGATGGTTCGGCAGGGCGGCGAGAATACTTGAGAGGACCGAGCGCTATGCATGGGTATTAGCCGATTTCACCCCTTGGTTCTGCTTTTCCACACTTCCAGTACTCGCGGAAACTATCCTGCCTTCAAAGGCAATACATTGTCTGCCGCTCCGTTTGGCGTGATACAAATTTTCATCAGCTTCTTTCAACAGGTCATTGACGTTTTTTGCCCGAGCCAAACTCGCAATACCTGCACTGAATGAATAGGGCACTTTCGCTGTTTGGTCTTTTTGGGCGAGCATCAATAAATGTTCCATTGCCGCTATGGCGTCTGCTGCGTTTGCTGCGGATAACATCACGCCAAACTCTTCTCCCCCCAGGCGACCAAAGCTGACCAGCCCCGTTGTGTTTTTTATGAGTGTTGCGAAACATATAAGGACATTGTCACCCACGTCGTGGCCATGGTTGTCGTTGATGCTTTTAAAGTTATCCAGATCAAGCATGGCGAACCACAGCGAGGACTTGTCTTCTGACGTCAGTGCGTTGTCCAGGCTGGCGACCAGAGCACGGCGATTTGGGGCGTTCGTCAGCGTGTCGGTCTCGGACAGCTTCTGGTAGCGATCACTCGCCGCCATGGTCTGCATGACCAGGCTCAGGAAGGTTGCATTCAGGGAGCCGCCCAACAAGGTCGAGCTGATCAGGAAAACATAAAACAGAGGCGCATGGTGGACGCCGACCGCCGTCAGGTCCGTTTGCCACATGATCAGCCAGATCAGAGCAGCCGCAGCGACGTAGTCAATGAATTTGACGAAGAATACGCTCATTCCCGTGATGAGCAGGGAAGTGACAACCAATCCCCACATCGACGCCTCTACGCCCATGCGTTCGATCTGTACCTTGAACAGAACGGTAAGTGAGGTCATGTAGATAATGCCGAACAGGCGCCACGTCGTCATGCTTCTGCTGTTGGAAGTGACAATGATTGACAGCGTCGCCCCCGCCAGAGCGCAATAAATAAATATATCCAGTGATTGCTCAATAGACGGATTCACATACCAGCTGATAATCCAACTGAAAAGGCCGATCAATTGAGACAGCTTCAAGGGTATGAAAATAGAGTCTTTCAGGTTTCTTCTTTGTGGCATGTGCTGTTTTCCATACTTCTGCCAGCCGAAGCGTAATCGACGGCACATACCTTGGTCGAGATGCGTGATGATATATTGCCAGTATACGTGATCGTCACTCGAGAGCGATGGCCGCTTGTCTTGCTGGGACAGCGAGTGGGCCTACACCATGACTCGACGGGACGCTTTCTATTTGAAGCGAGCAGAGTTTTTATGAAGCTTGAAAGCAGTTTGGTAGCTTCGCTGTATTAATCACTCAAACTCCTTGCTGCCGGAATGAAACTTGCCTTCACTTAGCCTCATGACCTTGAAACGTATTAAAGGGCAAGGCCGATGAGTAGTCGTTATGTGGAGATGAACAAGGCTTCGATTGACGCGGCACCGCCACCTCACCTGCGGCGTTTTCAAACCTGTGACATCGACGAGCACGGTCGCAACCTCAGCGGCTGGCAGGTTCGTTACGACCAGGTGACGCCCGGTGGCTTTGAAGGCGAGCTGACGGAATTCCGTTCGGACTGGCTGCAACTGGTCCGCGACCGCTCTAATCAGGCCCTGGTCAAGAGTGGTACAGCCTGGAAGGGGGCGATTATTTTCGCCTTGCCGTTGAGTGCCAACGGTCCTGCGTTCTGTGCCGGGCACACGCTTCCAGAGTCGAGCATGATCGTCGCGCACGGCGAGAATCTTCCGGAATTGAGTACGCCGCTGCAATTGGATGCGCTGGGCATTGCGATTGAAGAGAGTGCCCTGGCTCACGCGCTGGAACGTCAGGGCAGCCGTTTTGAAATTACCGATCTTCCCAAGTGTTACCGTTTGACCGATCCAACGGTTCGCACGAGGTTCACTGCGCTGTTCGATAACCTGTTGAATGGAGAGCAGGCGTGCCTGCAGAAGCTTGAGTACGAGTCGATCCGGCGTGGCATTCGTGATGCCGTAATGTTGCAGGTGCTGGAACTGGTGGCACCTGATCAGGCGCCGCCGCTAAATCCCACGGCGCGCAAGAGAATGGTGGATCGGGCCCGCGATTATGCCTTGGCGCATCTGGATGAGCCGCTGTCGATTCTGGATGTGTGCAACCACATCGGCACCAGTCGCCGCAAACTTCAGTACTGTTTTCAGGAGACGCTGGGCATCAACCCGGTGGCTTTTCTGCGCACGTTGCGCCTCAACGCAGCGCGGCGCGAGTTGCGCGAAAGCAGCCGGATCGAACTCGTGCAGACGGTCGCCGCGCGCTGGGGTTTCTGGCACTTGAGCCGGTTTTCCAGTGACTACCGGACACTGTTCGGGGAAACGCCGTCGCAGACCTTGCAGCGCAAACATCTTTGCTGAAAACGGATAACGGCATAAAGCATGACTCAATAGCATGACCCCACCACCTTCGTGGTCAGGGGCATGCGATGAGTCATAACAATAATTCCAATATCAGACGCTTCACTTTCTTGACGCTCGGCTTGATGAGCCTTGCTACCACGGTTCAGGCAACTGAAAACGGAGCACCGACTACCTCCTTCGGTGTTTACGATTTCGGTGCGGGCATCCTGCCTCCGTCGACCCCCGTGGGTACGCTGGGAATGCGCGTGGCGTTCTATTCGACCAATGTGCAGAAAGACCGCCACGGTCGCTCGCTGGACAACAATTTTTCCCTGGACGTTCTGTCCATCGGCGTTGCGTACTTTCGCATGACCGATTACAGAATACTGGGTGCGCGCTATGGCTACAGCGTGGCGGTGCCTTTCTTCCAGATGGATGCCTCGTTCCGGGTCCAGACGCCTGGCGGCCCGCTGGACCTTAAGGCGGATCCGTTCAGGATGGCCGACATTTCGGTGTCGCCGCTCATACTGCAATGGGACCTTTCCCCCAACCTGTTCGTGAACGCACAGATGCAGATTCAGACACCTACCGGCGACTACGACAAGAATCGTCCTATTTCGCCGGGGCTGAATCACTGGACGTTTTCTCCCACCGTCAACGCGACCTACATCAGCGACAGCGGTTTTGAAGTGTCCAGCAGCTTTCAGACTGACATCAACACCCGCAACCCTGCGACCGACTACAAGAACGGTGTCGAATACCGTCACGAGTTTGCCGTGGGCCAGCACGCAGGTCCTTTCACGCTGGGGATGGGCGGGTTCTATTATCGGCAATTCTCCGATGACGATGCGCCAGGGCTGGAAACCGGCAACCGCGCCCGAGTGGTCGCAGCCGGCCCCGCGATCAGCTACTTCACGCCCGGCATGCCTGCGGCGTGGTTTCACATCTACAAGGAATTCGGCGCACGCAACCGCACCGAGGGCTACACCGTGGCGTTGCGGGTAGGTCACAGTTTCTAAAAACGGTTGCAAGATCGGCGATCTTGTTTCAATTCGAATTCAGGCCATCAGGAACCTTCCTATGAAAGACATTCAAACGTTGTTGAACGATGAAGACGCCACCGGCCTGGCCGAGTGGGTCCGGCGCGGCGAGGTCCAGCCGATCGATTTGCTGGAGGGGGTGATTCAGCGCATCGAGCACGTTGAGCCGCAACTCAACGCCGTCGCCGAGCGACTGTATGACTCAGCCCGCAGCGCGGCACTGGACGCTGCAAAAAGCCAAGGCGTTTTCGCGGGCGTACCGACGCTGATCAAGGACCTGTTTACCCCGGTCAATGGCGCTCGGATGAGCAATGGCTCCCTGGCCATGGGCGAGTTCCGTGCCCCCTTTGAAGCCGAAGTTGTCAGCCGCCTGAGGCGTGCCGGTTGCGTACTTGCCGGGACGACCACTGCACCGGAATTCGGCACGTCCTATTCCACCGAATCCACACGCTTCGGCGCGACCCGCAACCCGTGGAGCCTCGAGCACAGCGCCGGAGGCTCAAGTGGCGGAGCGGCCGCACTCGTGGCCGCGCGGGTAGTGCCCTTTGCCCACGGCAACGACGGCGGCGGTTCGTTGAGAGTGCCTGCATCCTGCTGCGGCGTATTCGGCTTCAAACCCAGCCGCGGCCTCATGCCTTCCGGCCCGATGGTCGGCGAGGGCTGGGCAGGCCTGAGCACCGCGCACGCCATCACCCTGACCGTACGCGACAGCGCAGCCTTGCTCGACGCCACAGCAGGCATGGACCTCGGCGCGCCTTACGCAGGCCCGGTTCAGAGCCTGCCTTACGTCAGCGCCGTCCAACGCGACCCCGGAACCCTGCGCATCGCGCTCATCGAACAATCAGGCACCTGGCCAACCTCCGCCGAGAGCCTGGCCGCCGTACGAGATGTCGCGCAGTTATGCGAGTCACTCGGGCACCGCATCGAACCCGTCAACCTGCCAGTGGTATTGCCGGAATTCCTCGACCACGTCTTCACCATCATCGGCGCGAACACCCGCAACCACGTCGATATGCTGGGCCGCATGCGTGGCTTTGACGTGCAGGACGCCGAACTGGAAGCGCGCACACGCATCATCCTGCGCGACAAAGGCGGCGTCAGCGGCGCGCAATACGCCGCCGCCGTCGAATGGATACACGCCCTGGGCCGCCAACTGGCGACATTCATGCAGGATTACGACGTGATCCTCTCGCCAGTACTGACACGCGAGCCGGCACGCATTGGTGAGCTTGTGGTGCCAGATGTGAACCTGAGTCTTGAGGACATGATCGAGCGGTCGCATCGGTATTCGCCCTTTGCAGCGTTGTTCAATGCGAGCGGCCAACCGGCGATGTCGGTGCCGTTGTACTGGAGTGCAGCGGGGCTGCCGATGGGGGCGCATTTTGCTGGGCGGTTTGGGGAGGAGG
>NZ_JAWHOP010000006.1:0-28941 GCF_032586995.1 Pseudomonas syringae group sp. J248-6
AAGCCTTCGGTGTTGTCCAGGCTGTCGCTGCGAGTGTTGAGGGCGGCAGCGGAAATCGTACCTTTGACGTTGCTCAGCGCCTTGTTGACGATCAGCGTCAGAGCCTGACTGCTGAGCAGTTTGCCGCCACTGTTATCGAGACTGTCGGCGTTCAGGGTAAAGGCCTTTGCGCTGGAGATTTCGCCGTTCTGGTTGGCCACGCCATTAAGATTCTTCAGCAGCAACACGTCGGGGGCGTTGATCAAACCGCCCTGGTTGTTCAACTGGCCGTTGTTCAGGTCGAGGCTCAGCGAGGTGTTGCTGAACAGCTCACCACCTTGCTGATCGAGGCTGGTGACGCTGGCCGTCAATGTCAGCGCACTGGCAATACGTCCGGCGCTCTGGTTGATGACTTTACCGGCCGTCAACTGCAGGGTATCGCTGCTGGTCAGGCGACCACCCTGGCTGTTGTCGAAGTTGCCCGTGGTGACCCGCGTGGCGCCCTTGCCAGCCAGTTTGCCCGCCTGACTGTTGTCCAGGCTGGCGCTGGTCAGTGTCAGCGTTGCGTCGGTAGTAACGGAGCCCGCCTGGTTCTCCAGAGCGCCGGTGGTGGTGACGCTCAAGGCATCGGCACTGGACAGGCTGCCTGCTGCGTTTTGCAACGAAGCGGCATTGACCGTCAACCCCGCTTCGCTGCTGAGCAGACCACCGCTGTTGTCCAGCGCACCGGACACATCAATGCTCATGTCCTTCTGACTCGCCAGCGTACCGCCTGCGTTATCCAGGCGTGCACCGTCGAGACGCAGGGTGTTACCGAACAACAGGCCTTTATTCAGGTTGATCACGCGCGCCACGGTCAGCCCAAGTGCAGTGCCTGCCAGGACCTTGCCGCCGTTGCTGTTGTCGAGCGTCTGACCAATGATGTCCACACCGATCTGGCTGGACAGTTCACCGGCCTTGTTGTCGATATCGGTAACATCGATTTTCAGCGCTTTTGTAGAGCCCACCAGGCCGCCTGCCTGGTTGTCGAGGGTTTTGCCGGTCAGGGTCAGATTGCCCTGCGCAACCAGTTCGCCACCCTGCTGGGTCAGATTGGCGATATTGGCGACCATGTCTGCCTGACTGGCGATACGACCACTGCCGTTGAGAGCGCTGTCGACCTGCAACTGCATCAGGCCAGCGGCGTTGAGCAGACCGTTCTGGTTATCCAGATGCGTGCCGACCAGTTCAAGACCGGCATTGCTGTTGATCAGGCCCTTTTGACTGGCGCTCAGGCCGGTCTGGCTATTGTCGAGGGCATCGACGAACAGCTGCAGGCCTTTCTCGGCACGAATCGAACCGCCACGGTTGTCCACGCTGTCGCTATGCACGATCAGCAGGTTCTGCGCGGCAATACGGCCGCCGCGGTTGTCCAGCGTCTTGCTCGACAGGTCCATCAAGCCCTTGGCTTGCAGGCTGCCACCCGCGCGATTGTCCAGTGCGCCGGTCAGTTTCAGAGTCAGTTGGCCATCTGTGACCAGTGCACCGGACTGGCGGTTGTCCAGACTCGCAGCACCGATGTCGATACCCTGCCCTGCGCCCAGCGTTCCGGCCTGATTGTCGATGGTTTCAGTGATCACCAGTTTCAGGAACCGGTCAGCCATGACCTGGCCAGCGGCGTTGTCGAGGCTCAGCGCATTCAGGGTCGTGTTACCGGCGCTGGTCAGCTCGCCGCTGCGGCTCGACAGCTGGCCAGTGACGTTTACCAGCAGGTCGGCATCGCTGCTCAGGCTGCCGCTGTTGTTATTCAGCTCATTGGCTGTCAGATCGATGCCGTTGCCAGACACCAGACCGCGCAGGTTGGTCAGCAACTGGTCGACACGCACGATCAGCGCTTTGTCGCTGAGCACCGAGCCCGCGGTGTTGTCCAGCGACGTAGCGGTCAGGGTGAAGCCGTTGGCGCTGGAAATTTCACCGCTGCGGTTGCTGACTGCATTGAGATTTTTCAGCAGCAACTGGCCCGGCGCGGTAATCAGACCGCCGTCGTTGTTCAGCACGCCATTGTTTAAATCGAGGCTGACATCGCTGTTGCTGTACAGACGGCCGTCGTTGGTCTGATTCAGACCGGTGACCACGGCAGTCAGGGCCATGGCGCTGGCGATACGACCCGCGTCACTGTTATTGACCAGCCCGGCATCGAGCTGGAGGGTTCCGGTACTGGTCAGGCGGCCGCCTTGCTGGTTGTCAAAGGCACTGGTGACAAGCTTCACGCCCTTGCCGGCGATACGCCCGTTCTGGCTGTTGTCCAGGCTGGCGCTGGTGAGCACCAGCGTTGAATCGCCGAGAATCTGCCCGCCTCGGTTCACGACCGAACCATCGACCGTCAGGGACGAGGCCCCGGAGCTGGTGACGCTGCCGGCAGTATTGCCCAGAGAAGCGGCGCTCAACACCAGCGTGCCATCGCTGCGCAATGTCCCTTGATCGTTGTTGAGGAGGCCCGTGTCTTTCAGACCCAGACTGTTTTTGGCGTAGACGCTGCCACCGACCGTGTTGATCAGTTGCCCGACGTTCAACTGCACGCTCTGCTGGCCGGAAACGGCACCAGCGCTCTGGTTGTTCAGGCTGTCGGCATTGAGCAGCAACGCACCATTGGCCAGTAAACGGCCCTTGCCGCTGTTATCGAACTGGCCGACGGTTGCGGTCAGCTCTCCAAGGCTGGAGAGCTCCGCGTTGCGGTTGTCCAGCGTCGCGGCACTCAGCTCGACACCGGTGGCAGAAATCAGGCCGCGCAGGTTGGTCAGCAACTGGGCGACACGCACGATCAAGGCTTTGTCGCTGATCACCGAACCTTCGGTGTTATCCAGCGTGGTAGCGGCCAGCGTGAAACCATTGGTACTGGAGATTTCACCGCTCTGGTTGTTGACCGCCGTGAGGTTTTTCAGCAGCAACCGCCCCGGCGCGTTGATCAGGCCGCCTTGGTTGGTCAGGACGCCGTTGCTCAGGTCGAGGCTGACATCACCGTTGCCGTACAACCGGCCATCGTTGGTCTGGTCCAGACCTGTTACTACGGCGGTCAGCGCCATGGCACTGGCGATACGACCCGCGTCACTGTTGTTGACCAGCCCGGCGTTGAGCTCAAGCGTCCCGGTACTGGTCAGGCGGCCGTCCTGATGGTTGTCGAAAGCGCCAGTGGTAAGCACCACCCCATTACCGGCAATGCGACCACTCTGGCTGTTATCAAGGCTGCCGCTGGAAAGCGTCAGACCCGCATCGCTGATGATCTGCCCGCCTTGGTTGACGACCGCTGCATCAACTTTCAGCGTGGCAGCACCGGCGCTGGTGATCCGACCGCCGGTGTTGGCCAGAGAAGCTGCTTTCAGGTCCAGCGTGCCGTCACTGCGCAGTACGCCCTGATCGTTATTCAATGCACCGGTCAGCGTCAGACCCAGTGTGTTTTTCGCATAAACACTGCCAGCGCCGGAGTTGTTCAGCTGTCCCAGATTTAGCTGAACGCCCTGCTGTCCGGAAACCACGCCGTTCTGGTTATTCAGGTTATCGGCTGTCAGCAGCATTGTGCCGTTGGCCAGCAGACGCCCTTTCGCGCTGTTGTCGAACTGGCCGATGTCGGCAGTCAGGGTGCTCAGACTAGAAATTTCCGCGGTGCGGTTGTCCAGCGTTGCAGCACTCAGATTGAGGCCATTGGCGGAAATCTTGCCGCGCAGGTTGGTCAGCAACTGATTGATGCGCACAACGAGCGCTTTATCGCTGAGCAGCGAACCCTCGGTGTTGTCCAGCGAAGTGGCCGCCAGCGTGAAACCGTTGGCACTGGAGATTTCACCGCCTTGGTTGTTCACGACGCTCAGGTTTTTCAGCAGCAACTGACCCGGCGCATTGATCAGGCCGCCCTGGTTAGTCAACAGGCCGTTGCTCAGGTCGAGGCTGACATCGCTGTTGCCATACAGACGACCGTCGTTGGTCTGATTCAGGCCGGTGACTACGGCAGTCAGCGCCATGGCGCTGGCAATGCGACCGGCATCGCTGTTGTTGACCAGCCCTGCATTCAACTGGAGTGCGCCGGTACTGGTCAGGCGACCGTCCTGATGGTTATCGAAGGTACCGGTGGTGAGTGCCAGACCGTTACCGGCAATGCGACCACTCTGGCTGTTGTCCAGGCTGGCGCTGGTCAGTGTCAGCGTTGAATCGCTTAGGATCTGCCCGCCGCGGTTGACCACCGCACCGCTCGTGCTGACTGACGCCGTGCTGGCACTGGTCACGCTGCCGGTGTTATTGCTCAGGGACGCCGCACGCATATCCAGGGTGCCGTCGCTGCGCAGTGTGCCCTGGTCATTGTTCAACGCGCCGCTAACGGCCAGGTTCAGACTGTTTTTGCCGTAAACGCTGCCGGTGCCGATATTGGTCAGTTGCCCCAGGTTCAGCTGTACGCCCTGCTGCCCTGCCACCGAGCCGTTCTGGTTATTCAGGTGGTCGGACGTCAACTGCAACGCGCCGTTGGCCAGCAGGCGACCTTTTTCGCTGTTGTTGAACTGCCCCACCGTCGAGGTCAGGCTGCCGAGGCTGGAGATTTCCGCGTTGCGGTTGTCCACGCTTGCCGCGTTGAGCAGCAGATCGCCATTGGCGCTGATAAGTCCCAACTGGTTGAGCAACGGCCCGGAAATACGGGCGGACAAAGCGCTGCTGCTGAACAGCTTGCCTTGCTGGCTGTTGTCCAGCGACCCCGCAGTGATGGTCATAGTGCCATTGCTGCTGATCAGCCCGCTCTGGCTGTTGAGCACCTGAGACGCGTTGATATCGACAGTGCCGCCCTGGCTCAGAATTCGGCCTGACTGACGATTGTCGACGGCTGTGGCCACGATGCGTGTGCTGGACTGCCCGTTCAGTGTGGCACCCTGGTTGTTCAGGGTCTGGGTAATGGTGGCCTGCAAGGCGCGACTGGCGGTGATGCTGCCGCTGTTGGTCAACCCGTTGGCAGACAGCGTTACATCACCCGAACCATTGCGGCTGTTATCGGCATTGACGCCCGCCTCGATCACCGCCGAGTTGTTGAGTTGTCCGCCTGCGGAAAGGCTCAGCGCATCGCGTGCGGCGACGTTCTGCCGAGTGGTGAGATCGCCCGCGGTGCTCATGGTCAATGACGACCCCGCATAGACCGGGCCGTTGACTTCGGTACTGCTGGCCCTGGCCGTGACAGCGCCGCTTGCTGCGGTCTGCGTCATGCTCAAATGGCCGTTGGCATCAATCTGGATATCGCCGCCACTGGCCGCCAGATCGCCAGCCAGCCTGACGCCCACACCCGCCTCGGTGCCCACCAGACGGATCGCGCCGGCATACATACCGCCCAGCGCCGAGCTGTCAACGGCCAGTTCCGGTTTGGCACTGCCGTCGTCAGGCAGGGCCGTGGGATTGAGGGTCTGCGCATCGACATCGTTACGACCGGCAATGATGTTGAGGCGCTTGGCGTGCAGCTCGGCATTGATCTTCGCGCTGCGGGTGATGATGTCGAACTGGTCGACGTTGTCTGCGTTCAGCCCCACGCCATCGATGGATATGCTGCCGCCCTGCACATTGAAACGCTGCAATTGCCCATTGGCATCCAGCACCGGTTTACCGGTGGTCAGCGTGACCTGCGGGGTATTGATGAAACCGCAGCCGTTGCAACTGATGCCATACGGGTTGGCGACAATGACCCGCGCCGCTTGCCCGGCCACTTCCGTGTAGCCCCTGAGTTGGCTGGCGTTGGCCCCGACTACTTCGTTAAGAATGGTGGTAGCGGCCGTGCCGCGCAGGTTGGAGTTGCCAACGATAATTCCGCCCAGTTGAGTGCTCTGGGTCTGGTTCGTCGAGTTGTTGAGGATGACGCCCTGACTGTCGACGTTGTACTGCTGGAACTGGTTGTGCGACAGGCCGGTGGCATTGGGCGTGGCAATGTTGACGATGGGCACGCCATTACCGGCTTGGCTCAGGCTGGTATTCGGCCCACTGACCACGATGCCTTCGGCCTGAACCAGCAGCGGCTGCCAGAACAGGGCATTGGCCAGAATCAGCGCGAGGCCGCGTTTGGGCATTCCCCAAAAGGACTGGCGCTCGATCAGCAAGGCAGAAGGCTGGCGAGCAAGCAGAGCCAGTTGGTGAACGTCCATGTAAACGACCTCAGAGCGGGAAGTTGAAAGCGGTCTGACTAAAGAAAGAAGTCCATACGAAAATAGATCGGCGCTTCGCGCTCGGTCACATCATGACGTTGCTGGGAGCACGCGAAGGTCATTTTCAAGATCTTTCAAGCAGGGCATATCACCCAGCGCAGTAGCCACAAGCAGAGAAATGGCCATGACGGCAACCGAAAGCATTGCAGTTCCGAGCTACTGAAATACACAGCACATCCCAGAAGTGGCAGATCGACATCAAAAAGGCAGGCAATACTAGAACGCCACCATTATGGCGTCAAATATTTGTATCGACCATGTATCCGGTTTATTGAACTTTATTTAAACCTGGATTTATCTGAGAGGACCGGCACTTGCCTTAACGCTATAGGCCGTCTTTGCCACTGTTGAAGCTGGCGTAGACACCAACACCTCCCAGCCGAAGGCGGTCCCGACTTCTTCACAAGCATTTTTTACGGAGGTGCTTTCAGTGGAGCTGCCTTCTACGCGGCCTTGATATTAAGGCCGCAGCAGGGATGGCAGTCATCTGCCACCGTCGGCACGGATCCGTGAGTGCGGAATTAACGGGATAAGGGTGTTGGCACCAACTGGCATGGATGCCTCTTCGCTGAGCGCACCTTTATTCGCCCAGGATTGCGGCGAGCCATAGCCGACAAAATGCTGGTGTGACTGGAGATCAGATGAATTGAAACAAAATTGTCGAGGGGACGCCTTGGAAAGGCTTTCCAACCGCTTACAGATCACAGCACCAATCGAGCACAGGACGCTCAAAGCAGCAATCCAGGCACCACAATCCGCAATGCAAAAAAAAATCTGGAAATCCGCATTTTCATGGGCCTTCCAGATTTTCGAAATGGTGGGTCGTGTGGGATTCGAACCTACGACCAATTGGTTAAAAGCCAACTGCTCTACCAACTGAGCTAACGACCCTCTGTTGTGTGGCGCGTATATTACTGATTTTTATCAGTAATTCAACACTTTTTTCAAAAAACTTTAAAAATAACGTGTCGGGTCTGCCATACCTGCGGCTGTGAAGCCCTCGGCGCGCAGGCGACAGCTGTCGCATTTGCCACAGGCTCGGCCCTGGTCATCAGCCTGATAGCAGGAAACCGTCAGTGAGTAATCGACCCCCAAAGCAGCGCCTGCCTTGACGATGTCCGACTTGCTCAGGTTCTGCAGCGGCGCTCTGATTGTGAACCCCTGCCCTTCCACACCAGCCTTGGTCGCGAGATTGGCCATGCGCTCGAACGACTCGACAAACTCGGGACGGCAGTCGGGATAGCCCGAATAGTCCACGGCATTGACGCCGATGAAGATATCCCGTGCACCCAGCACCTCTGCCCAGCCCAGCGCCAGCGACAGGAACACCGTGTTGCGTGCCGGTACGTAGGTCACCGGAATGCCCTCAGAGGGCGACTCCGGCACGGCGATGGAGCTATCGGTCAATGCCGAGCCACCAATGCCGTTGAGGTTCAGGCCAATGACCTTGTGCTCGACTGCACCCAGATCGCGGGCAACGCGCGCTGCCGCATCCAGCTCGGCGCGATGACGCTGGCCGTAGTCGAAGCTCATGGTGTAACAGGCGTAACCTTCTGCGCGGGCCATGGCGACCACGGTTGCGGAATCCAGGCCACCGGACAGCAGGATCACGGCTCTTTTTTCGGTATTGGTCAATTCACTCATGTCAGCGCCCCGGCTCGTCATCCCAAAGAATTTTATGCAACTGCATCTGCAAGCGTACCGGTAGATTGTCGGCAACAATCCAGTCCGCCAGATCACGGCCTTTAAGCTCGTGGTGACTGGCCGAGAACAGGACCTCGCCCGCACGACGTTCAAGACCGTACTGAATCAGCTTGGAGACAGCCCAGTCGTAATCCTCGCGCGAGCAAATCACGAATTTTACCTGGTCGTTGCTCGTCAGCAGCTCGATGTTCTCGTATCGGTTACGCGAGACTTCCTTTGACCCGGGGGTCTTGAGGTCTACAACGCGACTTACACGAGGATCGACTGCCGAGATATCCAGCGCGCCGCTGGTCTCCAGTGACACCTCATAGCCCGCATCGCAAAGACGCTTGAGCAACGGGATGGCATTGGGCTGAGCGAGCGGCTCACCGCCGGTCACACAGACATAGCGAGGACGATAGGCCGCCACTTGCCCAACGATGTCATCCAGCGTCTGGATAGTCCCACCGCTGAATGCGTAGGCGCTGTCACAATACTGGCAGCGCAATGGGCAGCCGGTCAGGCGGACAAATACGGTAGGCAGGCCAGCCGTACGGGTTTCACCCTGCAAGGAGTGAAAGATTTCGGTGATGCGTAATGTCTCTTGCATATCAGCCACGGGCGTAACAGCTAAACAGGCCGTCCGCCTCCGTCAGGCACTTCAAAGGACCCTGCAATCGCAGAATCCGGAAAAGCGTAGGGTGTACCGGAATTTCGGGTGCGAGATTCTAACGAAAAAAGCCGCGACTAGCGCGGCTTTCTTGATCAGCGGGTCAGAACATCAAAGACGCTGAAGATCTCGTTGCGCCAATTGTGCAGCCGAGGTGCCAGGATACTGGGCGACCACCTGCTGCAATATGCCTTTTACCTTGTCGGTGTGACCGAGACGACGCTCGACGTCAGCCAGCTTGTACAGGGAGTCAGGCACCTTGGCATGCTTCGGATACTGCTGACTGACCTTGGCGAACGCCTGACCTGCACCCTGAAGGTCGCCTTTGGCCAGATTCACTTCACCCAGCCAGTATTGGGCATTGCCCGCGTACGAGCTGTTCGGGTATTTGCGCAGGAAAGCGGTAAAGGCCTGACTGGCCTTGTCGAAGTCCTTTGCCTTGATCAAATCGAAGGCTGCTTCGTAATAAAGCTTTTCCTTCGCCGGGTCAGGAGGCTCGGTGCCTGCTGCCGGTGCCTGCTGAGCCGCTGAGGCCGAAGGCGTCCCACTAGCGTCGATAGCGCCACCAGCAGGTTGAGAATTATTGGTAGCCGGAGCGGCTGCGCCACTTGCGCCACTGGCTATGCGTTGATCGAGTTCCTGATAACGCTCCAGAGCTTCCTGCTTCATGCGCTGGATATCATTCTGCTGGACCTCGACAACACCGCGCAAACGCGCGATTTCGTCCTGCATTTGCTGCAATTGCATGAACAGCTGACCTTGTGCCGAGGCAGGGGCCGTAACCCCTCCCCCGGCATAGGCGCCGGACGTGCCATAACCCGCTGGCGGATAACTGCTGCTGCCAGAGCCAGAATTGTTATCGACCACAGGTGCCGCACCCAACGCTGAAAGCGGAAGGGCGAGGGCCAAAACGGTTAGAGCACGTCGGCACGTTCGCATGTCAAATTACTTACGCAGTTCGACGCGACGGTTTTGAGCCCAGGACTGCTCGTCGTTGCCGGTAGCAACTGGACGCTCTTCGCCGTAGGAAACCAGTTCCAGCTGAGCTGGGGAAACACCTTGCAGAACCAGGTAGCGTTGAACGGCTTTCGCACGACGCTCGCCCAGTGCCATGTTGTACTCGCGAGTACCACGTTCGTCGGTGTTACCTTCCAGAACAACGCGAGCGCCGTTAGCTTTCAGGTCTTTCGCGTGCACGTCCAGGGAGCGCATGGCTTCTGGCTTCAGGTCCGAACTGTCGTATTCGAAGTAGAAGGTAGTGATTGCGCGCAGAGCAGCTTCTTCGCTCAGGGAGCCGTCAACTGCACCAGTGTTGGCGCCGTAACCAGCGTTAGGATCAACAGCACCGCCTGCACCGGCATTGTCGCCGCCTTTGGAAGAGCAACCTACAGCTACAGCCATGGCCAGAGCCAGCGCAGCAAATTTACCAAACTTCAGCATTTCCATCTTGAAACTCCTAATGAACCCCAGTGTGTTAAGCAAATCGTGTAGCGCCGCGTCAGTTCAGGTAAGGGGACCAGGAAGGTTCTCTGACTTCGCCTTGAGCGGTAGGAAGCGGGAGCCTTACGCGTCCATTAATGGACACGAGCATCAAGACTCCCCGGCCCTGCTGGCGGGTGGCGTAGATTACCATGGTGCCGTTGGGCGCAACAGTAGGCGACTCATCAAGGTTGCTATCTGTGAGGATTTTTACGCTACCGCGGGCCAAATCCTGCACTGCCACCTTGAAATTAGTGAAGCCGTCCTGCCGGTGAATCATTACCAGCGTCTTTTCATCCGCTGACAATTTCGGGTTGGCGTTGTAGTTACCCACGAACGTTACACGTTCGGCACCGCCGCCATTAATGTTTGTCTTGTAGATCTGTGGCTTGCCGCCACGGTCCGACGTGAAGTATAGCGTAGACCCGTCCTTTCCGAAGAAAGGTTCAGTATCAATCGAAGAATCATTGGTAACGCGGCTCAATTGGCGCGAAGCCAGATTGATCACGTAGATCTCCGGGTTACCATCCTTGGACAGAACGAATGCCAGCTTGCTGCCATCCGGCGACCATGCAGGCGCGCCATTCAGGCCTTCAAAATTGGTGATCTGCTCACGGCGACCGGTATCGATGTGTTGAACGAAAATGCGCGGGCGCTTCTGTTCGAACGATACATAGGCAATACGCTTGCCGTCCGGCGCGAACCGTGGCGACAGGATTGGCTCACGCGATTGCAGCAGGGTTACTGCGCGAGCACCGTCGTAATCCGAACGCTGCAGGGTGTAACGCGTGTTGTTCTCGGAGAAACGTTCGGCGGTCACATAGAGCATGCGGGTAGAAAACGCACCCTTGATACCGGTGAGCTTCTCGAACGACTGGTCGGCAATGTAATGCGCCATGTCCCGCAGTTGATCGTTGGTACCCGACACGTTACCGGTCAGAACCTGTTGCTCGGTGGCCACGTTGAACAGCGCGTACTGGATCTGCAAACGTCCGCCAGCAGGCGTGATGTTGCCGACCATGACGTACTGGGCACCCAGCGCTTTCCAGTCACGGAAAATGACTTCGCTGGCCTGGGTCGGCAAGCTGATCATGTTCTGCTTCGGGATCGGCGCGTAGTAGCCGGAATTGCGCAGATCGTTGCTGACGATTTCCGCCATGTCTTCCGGCAGTACGTTACCGCCCTGCCATCCGAATGGCACAACAGCAATCGGTGCTGCACGGTCACTGCCGCTGGTGACCAGAATGTTCTTTTCTTCTGCCGACACCATTGCGGATGCGAAACAGAGAACGACCAGCAGTCCTCGAAAAAGGTTGATCACAAGGCTAGATCTCCAGGTGTGAATGTCATCTTGAATGAACGATAGGGAGCGAAGTCAGCCGGCTTCAGACCCTGCATTTCTGTCAAACGTCCAATGTTCTTCACCGCAGCAACCGCAGAGCTGTCGAACGGCCCGTCACCACTGGACTTGGCAATCGATACTGAAGCAATCGTACCGTCCGGCAACATGCCGATCTGCAACGTTACCGACATGTTGTTACGTGCCGATGGTGGACGACTCCAGCCTTCGGAAGCCCTGACACGAATCAGGTCATCGAAACTGCCAGCCGTTTCATCGCCCCGCTCGTCAGCCAAAGCCTGTTGCCGTTCCGGTTTATCGGACAGCAAATCGGCCAGTGCCTGCGCCTTCTTGTCTTCAGCGGATTTACGAGCTGCTTCCTGCGCCTTCTTGGCGGAATCTGCAGCGGCTTTTTTCTTCGCGTCCTCGGCAGCCTTTTTCTTGGCGTCTTCTGCGGCCTTTTTCTTGGCCTCATCAGCAGCCTGTTTCTTGGCTTCCTCGGCAGCAGCTTTCTTGGCGTCTTCTTCGGCTTTTTTCTTCGCCTCTTCTTCGGCCTTTTTCTTGGCTATATCCGCCTGCTGCTTCTCTTCAAGCTTTTTGGCGTCGGCAACCTTCTTGGCTTCATCGGCTTTCTTGGCATCGTCAGCCTTTTTGGCCTCCTCTGCTTTCTGTTCGGCCTTTTTGGCTTCGTCGGCGGCTTTCTGCTCTTCGGCTTTTTGAGCCGACTCTTCTTTCTTTTGTTCCGCAGCTTTTACAGCTTCCTGTTTGAGCTGCTCGATCTTTTTCTGCTCCAGCTGTTCGACTTCAGTTTGTCGCGCAGCGGTTTTCTTCGCCTCACCGGCAATTTTCTGGTTGGTCTGGGTAGTGGCCTGGCTCTTGGACTTGAGCTGATAGAGCGTTGCCTGAACGATAGGCTTGGCTTCGGGCAAATCCGGAGTCATGGCAAAACTGACGAACAGCATGCCGAAAATCAGAATATGCAATGCCACGGCCCAGACACTGGGCCAGAAGTAGCTTTCCGAGGCGGACGGCTCTCGAATCGGCTGCATCAGGGTGCCTCGGTAATCAAGCCAACATTCCCGACCCCAGCCTTCTGCAGCCCGCCCATCGTGCCCATGACCGAGCCGTAATCGACGGTCTTGTCACCACGAATGAAAACCTGCGTCTGCTTGCCTGCGTCACGCCCGGCAGCGACGATCTTGGTCACTGCGGCAGTCAGCTGCGGCAGGGTCATTGCCTTGTCCATCTGTTTGTCGGTATCGACTTCGCTGCCAAGGTTCCAGTAATAGGTCTTGTCAGCCTTGATCGAAATGGTCAGGACCTGATTGTTGTTGTCTTGCGGCAAAGCCTCGCTGGAGACCTTGGGCAAGTCGACTTTCACGCCCTGGTTGATCATGGGAGCCGTCACCATGAAAATCACGAGCAACACCAGCATCACGTCGATGTAGGGCACTACGTTCATTTCGGCGACCGGCTTGCGTTTTCTGCGACGATCTCGAGCGATTAAAGCCATGGGGAATTACCTGCTCACTCTTCGCTGGTGTGCACTTTACGGTGCAGGATGGCCTGGAACTCGTCAGCGAACGTGTAGTAACGGCTGATCAAGGTCTCACTGCGCGCGGCGAAACGGTTGTAGGCAATAACGGCCGGGATGGCTGCGAACAGGCCGATGGCCGTTGCAATCAGTGCCTCGGCAATACCCGGTGCCACGGTGGCCAGCGTTGCCTGCTGGGCAGTCGCCAGACCGCGGAAGGAGTTCATGATCCCCCAGACAGTACCGAACAGACCGACGTACGGGCTGGTGGAACCCACGGTCGCCAGATACGGCAGACCTGCTTCGAGCTTTTCTTCCTCGCGGGAAATAGCCACACGCATGGCGCGCGCCACACCTTCCATGACCGCATCGGGATCGACACCGGACTGCTGACGCAGGCGGGAGAATTCCTTGAAACCGGCACGAAAGATCTGCTCTACGCCAGAGTCCGGATCGGGATTGCTGCCCGCCTGACGGTACAGCTTGGACAGATCGATACCCGACCAGAAACGCTCTTCAAAGCTGTCCAGTGCACGACGACCTGCGCGCAGCATATTGCTGCGCTGAAAAATCACGATCCACGAAGTGACCGAAGCAGCCACCAGAATCAGCATTACCAACTGAACAACAATGCTGGCATTGCTGACCAAACTCCACATGGAGGAATGGTCGACGACGTTAGCTTCCACGCTTTATCTCCTGCTCTGAATGTATGCCCGCGCCGCCCTGGTCGGCAAAGGCCGCTCGCAGAGCTTCGGGAATGGCCCGGGGTTTAAAACTATCGGCGCGTACACACGCCACCAGGAACTGCCCTTCACAGAGCAGCGTTGCATCCGACGCCCGCCTGATCTGCTGTTGAAAGCGCAGGCTGACACGGTTCAATTCGGTTACTTCTGCACTGACAAGCAACTCGTCATCCAGCCGCGCGGGCTTGTGATAACGCGCGTCACTGGAGTGCACGACAAATAAAAGGTTTTCCTGCGCCAGTTCGGATTGGGCAAAGCCCAATTCCCGCAGCCGCTCGGTACGAGCCCGCTCCATGAATTTCAGATAATTGACGTAGTAGACGATGCCGCCGGCATCGGTGTCCTCGTAATAAACGCGACAGCGATGTGCGAACGACTGAACCCCGTTTTGCGCGCGCATACTCTAGAGCTTACTCCTCAGGTTGCCAATCGGGTCAGGCAACTGTTTTTCAACGTTTTGCCACTTATTACCGGTATCGGCGGCAGGACTGGCAATGTGACCACGCCGACCGCAAATAAATTGCAAAGCATTGCTATAAATCCGCCGGATCATCGACCACATCGTCCGCCACCGGCATCTCCCCCATCCTGGAGGGGATATTCAGCCCGAAATGCAGATACGCATGACGGGTGACCACACGTCCGCGCGGCGTGCGCATGATATAGCCTTGCTGGATCAAATAGGGCTCGAGCACGTCCTCGATTGTGTGACGCTCCTCGCTGATGGCCGCCGCCAGGCTATCGACACCGACAGGCCCGCCATCGAACTTCTCGATCATGGTCAGCAGCAGACGCCGGTCCTGATGATCGAAGCCATGCTCGTCGACGTCCAGCAGGTTCAGGGCCTTGTCGGCGGTCTGCCGGGTGATCTGCCCATTGCCGCGCACCTCGGCGAAATCCCGTACCCGACGCAACAAACGGTTGGCGATCCGTGGCGTACCACGGGCGCGCCTGGCAATCTCGAAAGCGCCTTGCGGCTCGATGACCAGCCCCAGAATACCCGCCGAGCGCGACACGATCGTCGACAGGTCGGCAATATTATAAAACTCGAGCCGCTGAACGATCCCGAAACGATCGCGTAATGGGTTGGTCAGCATGCCCGCGCGCGTAGTCGCACCGACCAGCGTGAACGGTGGCAGATCAAGTTTGATAGAGCGCGCGGCGGGACCCTCACCGATCATGATGTCGAGCTGGAAGTCTTCCATTGCCGGATACAACACTTCTTCGACAATCGGCGACAAACGATGGATCTCATCGATGAACAACACATCGTTGGGTTCAAGGTTGGTCAGGATTGCGGCCAGATCACCGGGCCGCTCAAGCACCGGCCCGGAGGTACTCTTGATCGAGACACCCATTTCCTGAGCGATAATATTGGCCAGCGTGGTCTTGCCCAGACCGGGCGGCCCAAAGATCAATGTGTGATCCAGCGCCTCATTGCGGCCACGGGCAGCCTGGATGAACAGTTCCATCTGCTCGCGTACGGTCGGCTGGCCGATGTAGTCCGCAAGGCTCAGTGGCCGAATCGCACGGTCCATCTGTTCATCACGATCACGGCCGCCAGCGGCGGTTATCAGACGGTCGGCGTCTATCACTTAACCCATCCCCTTCAACGCACGGCGAATCAGATCCGCACTGCTCAAATCTTTTTCCTTGATGGCGGAGACAGCCTTGCTCGCCTCCTGCGGTTTGTAACCCAGTGAAATAAGCGCGCTGACTGCATCGGATTCGGCCGATGCCACAGGCTCGGCCTGATTCGGACCATTGGAAACCAGCGTAAAGGTGCCTGGCAAGGACTCCCAGGCCTTGAACCGATCCTTGAGCTCGACCAGCAGACGCTCGGCGGTTTTCTTGCCTACACCGGGAATACGAGTCAGCGCCGATGTGTCCTGCGCCTGAACGCAACGCACCAGCTCATCGACTTCCAGGCCGGACATCAACGCCAGCGCCAGCTTGGGGCCGACCCCGTTCAGCCGGATCAATTCACGGAACAGCTCGCGCTCGCGTTTTTCATAGAAGCCATACAGCAGATGCGCGTCCTCGCGGACCACCAGATGGGTGTGCAATGTCACTGTTTCGCCGACGTGCGGCAACCGATACAGCGTCGTCATCGGCACTTCCAGCTCATAGCCGACACCATTGACATCCAACACCAGATGCGGAGGCTGTTTTTCGGCGAGAGAGCCGCGTAAACGTCCAATCACGTTTCAGATCCTTTCGTGTTGCCTGTCGCTTGCGCGAAGAAGAAATTGAACACAGTCATCGTAAAGACACAGGTCCTCGTGATTCAGTCACAGACGCAAACGGCCGCCGCGGCTGCGCGCGGTACTCAACCCGTGAGGAATCAGGCTGGAGCGCGTGTGCGCATGACACAGCGCGATAGCCAGCGCGTCGGAGGCGTCAATCTGAGGCTTCTGGGTCAGTTTGAGCAAATGCATGACCATCATCATCACCTGCTCTTTGTTGGCACCGCCAGTCCCTGCTACTGCCTGCTTGACCTGAGTGGCAGTGTACTCGGCAATTTCCAGCGCCTCCTCGGCACCCGCCACAATGGCCGCGCCCCTGGCCTGCCCCAGTTTCAGGGCCGAATCGGCGTTGCGCGCCATGAAAACCTTTTCGATGCCCATCGTCACCGGTCCGTAGGTCTTGATGACCTCCCGCACCCCGCGATAGACGATCTGCAAACGCTCGTGCAATTCACCACTGCCGGTACGAATGCACCCGGAAGCGACGTAGACACAACCACGCCCGGTGTCACGTACCACGCCATAGCCGGTAATTCGCGAACCGGGGTCGATACCAAGAATAAGAGTCATAACGCCTGCAGCTTGAGAAGGTGACGCAAAACAATAGGTGCAGCATAAAGGCAGAAGCCGGAGGCCGATAGCTGCGTGATGCTCACAGCTTCGCTCCCCCGGCTTCTGACTCGGTATTACCTGTCGGCGATCAGCCCAGTTGTTCCATGACGTCGTCCGGAATTTCCGCGTTTGAATAGACGTTCTGCACGTCATCCAGGTCTTCAAGCATGTCGATCAGCTTGAGGACCTTCTCGGCGGTCTCCAGATCAAGCACTGCACTGGTTGTCGGCAACATGACGATTTCTGCGTCGGAAGCCTTGAAACCTGCGGCCTCAAGAGCGTTACGCACGGCATAGAACCCGGAGAACGACGTAAACACATCGATCGAGCCATCGTCGTTGGTCACGACATCATCGGCGTCAGCTTCCATGGCAGCCTCGATCAGGGAATCCTCATCGACGCCGGCAGCAAAGGAAATCTGGCCCTTGCGATCGAACAGGTAAGCCACAGAGCCGTCAGTACCGAGGTTGCCGCCACACTTGGTGAACGCATGGCGAACGGCAGCGGCGGTGCGATTACGGTTGTCAGTCATGGTTTCGACCATGATTGCCACACCGCCCGGGCCGTAGCCCTCGTAACCCAGCTCCTCGACATCGTCACCGTCGGACGCGCCCACGCCTCGCGCGACCGCACGATCAATGGTGTCACGGGTCATGTTTGCACCAAGCGCCTTGTCCAGCGCCAGACGTAGACGCGGGTTGGAACCAGGATCGCCGCCGCCCTGACGCGCAGCAACGGTTAGCTCACGAATCCACTTGGTGAAAATCTTGCCTTTCTTGGCATCCTGACGCTCTTTGCGGTGCTTGATGTTCGCCCACTTAGAATGACCTGCCATTTTTCGCTCCAGATTCTTTTTGAAACACCTTCACCTTTCGCCCTGAACAACGAGGCAAAAAGCTTCACTCAATAAGGGCAGATACAGGGCGTATCGACGATACGCCCTGCCCGGTATCACTCGGCCTTTGGCTGCTCGCGCAGACGGATATGCAGTTCGCGCAACGCTTTGGCATCGACAACGCCAGGCGCCTGGGTCATGACGTCGGCGGCGCTCTGGGTTTTCGGGAACGCAATCACTTCACGAATCGATTGCGCGCCGGTCATCAGCATCACCAGACGGTCCAGACCAAACGCCAGACCACCGTGCGGCGGAGCGCCGTATTTCAAGGCGTCGAGCAGGAAGCCGAACTTCTCCTGCTGCTCGTCTTCGGCGATACCCAACAGACGGAAGACCGCCTGTTGCATTTCCTTGCGGTGGATACGAATCGAACCGCCGCCCAGCTCGGTACCGTTGAGCACCATGTCGTAGGCACGCGACAGCGCCGTCGCCGGGTTGGCTTCCAGCTCTTCAGGCGTGCACTTGGGTGCCGTGAAGGGGTGGTGCAACGCGGTGAAGCTGCCGTCGTCGTTTTCTTCGAACATCGGGAAGTCGACAACCCACATCGGTGCCCACTCGCACGTATGCAGCTTGAGGTCGTTACCGATCTTGATGCGCAGCGCGCCAAGGGCCTCGCTGACGATCTTGAACTTGTCCGCTCCGAAGAAAACGATGTCGCCATCGACCGCACCCACGCGATCAAGGATGACGTTCAGGTTGTCTTCCGGGATGAACTTGACGATCGGCGACTGCAAGCCTTCCGGCCCCTTCGCGCGTTCGTTGACCTTGATGTAGGCCAGGCCTTTGGCACCATAGATGCTGACGAATTTGGTGTAGTCGTCGATCTGGCTGCGCGCCATGCTGGCAGCGCCCGGCACACGCAGTGCGGCAACACGCCCTTTGGGGTCGTTGGCCGGACCGCTGAACACCTTGAACTCGACGCCGGTGAGCTGATCGGCAACATCCACCAGTTCCAGCGGGTTACGCAGGTCCGGCTTGTCGGAGCCGTAGCGGCGCATGGCCTCTTCGAAGGTCATGTGCGGGAAATCACCGAACTCCAGGTCCAGAACTTCCTTGAACAGCTGACGAACCATCTTCTCGGTCAGACCGATGATGTCCTCTTCATTGAGGAAACTGGTCTCGATGTCGATCTGGGTGAATTCCGGCTGACGGTCGGCACGCAGGTCTTCGTCGCGGAAGCACTTGGCGATCTGATAGTAGCGGTCAAAGCCAGCCACCATCAGCAATTGCTTGAACAACTGAGGCGATTGCGGCAGGGCGAAAAAGCTGCCCGGGTGTGTGCGACTTGGGACCAGATAGTCGCGAGCACCTTCCGGTGTGGCGCGGGTCAGGATCGGCGTCTCGACGTCGAGAAAGCCGTTGTCATCCAGATAGCGGCGGATGCTGGTGGTGATGCGCGAACGCAGACGCAGCTTCTCGGCCATTTCCGGACGGCGCAGGTCGATAAAGCGATAACGCAGGCGTGTTTCTTCGCCGACGTCGGAATATTCATTCAGTGGGAATGGCGGAGTCTCGGACTCGTTCAGCACTTCGAGTTCGTAACCCAGAACCTCGATGGCACCCGACGCCATGTTCGCGTTCACGGCACCTGCCGGACGAGCACGAACCTTGCCCACGACCTTGACCACGTACTCGCTACGCACGCGGTCAGCGGCGGCGAAGCTGTCGGCACGATCAGGGTCGAACACGACTTGGGCCATGCCTTCACGGTCGCGGATATCGAGGAAGATAACGCCTCCGTGGTCACGACGACGGTGGACCCATCCGCAAAGGGTAATTTCCTGGCCTTCCAGACTCTCGTTCAGTTGGCCGCAATAATGGCTGCGCATCATGATGGTGTTTTCACTTCTCGTAATTCGAATTCGGTGGCGCTTTCGCTCCTGGCTTGCGCTCAGTGGTACACGGCACCGGCACAAGACTAAAGCCAGCCCTGGCCCACGCAGAGTCACGCCCGCTAGCAAGACGGAGGATTATATAGAGTTAATTGGCACCGTGCAGCCGAACGAACCTATCACGGCCGGATAAGTTCGTGACCGCCCCCAGCACAGTCGCGCTACGGGAGAAACGCAGGCACGCCGAAGCGGGCCTGCAGGAATGAGGATAAAGACCACTCTAGACGTGGGTATTTTCCACGTGAGCATCCTTCAACAGATGCGCAACACAGACAACGCGAATGAGACCGCTGAAGTTTTTTACACCTCCATGACGTAAGTGAACCTCTCGATCAATGTAGGACAATACCGCATTAACAGAACACTCATTGGAACTTGCAATGCCTGACAGAATGTTCCAATACACGTTCTCCAGGCGCAGGCAGGTGGCCAGACCATTTAGCCGAACGGATTTGGAATGAGGCTGCGCCAGGGTCATGTTGAAATCTTCGACAAAGGGGTCATGGCGTATTTCCACCTCCCGATGTAAAAACTTAAGCTCTCGCTCAGCACTTCGTAACATCATAACGATCACCTTCGAATCATAAACTTTAAACATTAAAAGAAATATTCAAAAACAAATAAATACCCTGATGCATAAAACATGATTCGAGATTTTATATCCAGCCGCTCTGATACTTTATCACTGTAGGAGATGGCTACAGAAATCAGCGGAATATCGTTTAACCCTGAAGGCATAATGAAGAGGAGCAAGGAATATGGCTGGATGATATGCGTGACGACGAGCGACGACCAGGCCTTCTTGTGCCTGAGCGCTCAAGCAGCGGAGGCCAAAAAGGCGAAGATCAGGCGCTGCCTGCAAGGCAACATATGAAGAACAGGCGAGTGGCGCTTGGCGTCACTCGCCCCGGTCGTTATTTCGACTCAAGCATCGAGCGCAACATCCAGGCAGTTTTCTCATGAACCTGCATACGCTGCGTCAACAGATCAGCCGTCGGCTCGTCGCTGACCTTGTCCAGAAGAGGAAAGATACTACGCGCAGTACGGACAACGGCCTCTTGACCCTGAACCAGACTTTTGATCATGTCTTCGGCACTTGGCACGCCCTCTTCTTCCTTGATGGAAGACAGGCGAGCATACGTCGAATAAGTGCCAGGAGCAGGGAAGCCCAACGCACGAATACGCTCAGCGATAGAGTCAACCGCCAGTGCCAGTTCGTTATACTGTTCTTCAAACATTAAATGCAGCGTGCGAAACATCGGCCCGCTGACATTCCAGTGAAAGTTGTGAGTCTTGAGATAAAGCACATAAGTATCCGACAGCAGATGCGACAGACCGTCCACGATCGACTTGCGATCCTCTTCACTGATACCAATATCGATTGCCATGTTTCATGCCCTTTTAGTGAGGATTGAAAAGCAGTAAAGACCACTACTCTATCAAGAGAACCCGAATGGCGCAGCTTTCCGTTGGGTCGATGCCACAAGCCGGCAACGATTCATGGACATACCTGGGTGCTTTGTGACGCATCACAACAGGCGCCACGGACAGAAAATCCCTGCGCACCCTCAATGCTCATTAGCAAAACCAGCCTGAACGCTCTGCTTCAACCCCTGTAGCGGCACAGGCTATCCAGGCAGGGCAAGCAGGAGAGCCGTTATTGATTGCTGATTTGAGTAGCATCAGGCTTTGCTGTTAAATACACGTCGTGTCGCCAACGAGTTGCCATTCAGCGTTGGCGCATAGGCTGGCCCTGCGCCCGTGCATCACGCCTCATCTTGTTCAGAAGCGTACCGGGCGTTACCAGCTATTTCTTGTAATCCTTCTTGCATGTGAGCTTTTTAAAATGTTGAAAATCGTCCATCTGGTAACGGGAGCAGCAGCCCTGTTGCTCTCTTTCATACCTAGCCTGCGTAGTGAAGCGGTCTCTCTCTACCTGCAAAACCCTGACGCAATCTGCCTGGCATTTCTCGGGCTGCTTAACCTGATACTCGCTCCGGTAATCCCTTACTGGAATCGAGGCCCACGTCATAATCTGCAAAATCTGGTCAGTGCCCTGCTTGTCATTGCGGTAATCGTACAAACGCTGACCTTGCTCGTTCCTCTGCCCGGCATCGCAGGCCAACCGGCAATTCTGGTTAGCCTTAGCATTGCCATCGTGGCCGTCGCCTTGCACCTGGGCGTCAGCTTTTACAGGTCTTACACTCCATCCTCCGCACCTCAAAACCACGACATGGGAAATCGTGATACTGGCACCGTAAAGTGGTTCAACACCTCCAAGGGCTTCGGCTTTATCTCCCGGGATTCCGGCGACGATATTTTTGTGCATTTTCGTGCCATTCGCGGTGAAGGCCATCGCGTACTGGTCGAAGGCCAACGCGTCGAGTTTTCCGTGATGAACCGCGACAAAGGCCTGCAGGCCGAAGACGTTATTGCAGCCCTGCCCCGCCGCTGATTTTTTTCGGGCAACAAAAAACCGCGACCTTCCAACGGAAGTCGCGGTTTTTTTATGGCAACAGATCAATAGTGAGGTGGCGGCGCTTCTTCCTCGAAGGTATCGAACTGACTGCCCATCTCCTCCTGACGCTTGATCATTGCTGCCATCTGCTGCTGCAGATGATCAAACTCGCGCCGCTGCTTTACCAGCACATCATTGAGTGCCTGAATCGTATCGTCCTGAAAGGCCATACGGCTTTCCAGCTCCATGACTCGCTCTTCAAGACTCATGACTGCTCCTCCTCAAATCGAAAATCATTCGTCAATACCGGCCTGAGCTGCCGGCAGATTGCCGAGAACTGCTCGTCGGTGTAAGCGACTGCAGCATGCTTGCCCCAGACGGGCGCAGGCCAGGCCGCATCGTCACGATTGCGCACAATTACGTGCATGTGCAACTGACTGACCACATTACCCAAGGCAGCAATGTTGATTTTATCCGCATCGAACAGCTCTTTCAGCACCTTGGCCAGAACACTGGTCTCCTGCCATAGCTGCAACTGATCTGCAGCACTCAACTGAAACACCTCAGTGATATCAGCCCGACGCGGTACCAGAATGAACCACGGGTAATGACTGTCATTGGAGAGCAGTAACCGGCACAGCGGAAAGTCGCCAATGGGCAAGGTGTCTTGTTGAAGACGAGAATCCAGAACGAACACGATAAAAAACTCCTGACTGCCAGGTGAATGTACCTGCCCTGTCGGTAACAGGGTGCTGCGAGGTCCGCAGGATACTAGGGTTCGCACGGCGCTTCACGTGCCCGCCGCCATGCGCACCAGAATGATTCCGGCATAACGGTGAGCGCACCGATTTGACGCTCGCTAATGTCACACAACCGCCAACCATGAATTCATGCATTGAAACGCCGCCTGACAATTGCCTGCTTCAGGTACATGAAAATGAAACAACCCTGGCCTCACCATGGTGACCAACCAGAGCATTGCTCCAGGTTCAGGCGAGCCGGGTACGCACTGCACCAAAATCACACACTGCTGTTGCGACAACAACACAGCGCATTCGTTTTCTACTCAAAGGGAGCTGATTCGGGTAACGCTTTTGCGAGAAAGAACCGCCCCAAACCATGACACGTAAAAACCATCGATATTTTTACAAAATTGAAATATTCATAAAAATCATATGGATAAATCAAAAAAGAGATGCTGATTCTGATTTTTCACAAAATTTTTTCATTTTCGGAAATTTTGTGCACGCTTGTTGCTTTATGACCCATATGATCACGTCCCCCCGGCGGAAAACGAGGGTGACAGCATCAAGGGAAACAAGGCTCGCGGCCTTGGGGACGTGTTTGGCAGACCGCGTATTGATCCATTCGATCAAGCACAGATGCCACTACGGGCTAGCCTGGCGCCATGTCGTAAAGAATCTGAAAGGATAGAGCTGTACCTATAGCAACCAGCGTCAGCGTGATATAGATTCCGCCGACCAAAAATAGAAAGAGCCGCCCAGATAAAAAAACAGGTGGACGGCAAAAATCTTCTAAAAACCAAAGGAGCAATCACGATGAGAGTGATGAAGTGGAGCGCAATCGCACTGGCCGTTACGGCAGCCAGCACCCAACTGGCAACAGCGGCACCTTTCGTCAGCGATCAGGCTGATGCCAAGGGCTTTGTGGAAGGCAGCACGCTTGACCTGAAGTTGCGCAATTACTATTACAACCGCGACAAGAAAGATCGCGCTCAGGATGATCGCGACTGGACCCAGGGTATCTGGGCCAACTTCAGCACCGGCTACACTCAAGGCACCATCGGTGTCGGTGTTGAGGCATTCGGCTACGCTGGCCTGAAACTGTGGGGTCCGGATAAGTACTCAGGTTCAGGCAACCTTGCGACCCGCGCTGACGGGGCTGATCGAGACAACAAAGACACATTTGGCAAGATAGGCGGCGCTGTCAAATTCCGCATCTCCAAAACCGAGCTGAAAGTCGGTGACATGCAACCTACCAGCCCGGTATTCGCTGTAGGTGGTTCGCGTCTTCTGCCTCAAACTGCGAGCGGTCTGAGCCTGCAGAGCAGCGAGATCGCAGGCCTTGATCTGGAAGCAGGTCACTTCTACTCCGGCACAGCCCAAGATACTACGAGCCATGACGGTACGATCTGGGCTACTTATGCGAACGGCAATGGCCTGCGCGCTTCAAATGCCGACTTCCTGGGCGGCAAATATGCAGTGACCGACAGCCTCGGAGTTGCCTTCTACGCATCCAGACTTGAGGACATATGGGATCAGTACTACGGTAATGTGAATTACGTTTTGCCTCTGAGCAATGATCAGTCTCTGGCCTTTGACGTAAACCTTTACCGCACACTCGATGAAGGTAGCGCTGAAGCAGGCTCGATCAATAACACTACCTATTCCGCCTCAGCTGCCTATTCCTTTCTGGCAGCGCACACGGTTACTGTCGCATTTCAGAAGGTCGATGGTGACACCCCGTTCGACTACATCGGTATCGGCAGCAAGAACCGTGGCGGCGACTCGATTTTCCTCGCCAACTCGGTTCAGTATTCTGACTTCAACGGTCCGGGCGAGAAATCCTGGCAAGTTCGTTATGATCTGAACATGACTCCCTACGGCGTGCCTGGCCTAAGCTTCATGACGCGCTACATCAATGGTGACGACATCGACGGCACCAAGGTAGATAGTTCCAGCAAGTATGCTGGTCTTTATGGTGCCGATGGCAAACACCACGAAACCAACCTTGAAGCTAAATATGTTGTACAGAATGGCCCGGCGAAAGACCTGTCCTTCCGTATGCGTCAAGCTTGGCACCGCAGCAATGTTGATCAGCCAGATGGCGACGTCAACGAGTTCCGCCTGATCGTCGACTACCCGATCTCGATCCTGTAATCGCAGCTCAGCACTCGTTAATAGAAGAAGCCCGGCTCATGCCGGGCTTTTTCATTTGGCTCTGAAAGAGCTCCCCTACCCTCTGCAAGCCTGCCCTGCCCTGTACGCGACCGGAACACCGCCGTACAATGCCAGGTCATATCCAGTCTCAGCAACCGACAACGGCCAACCATGCGCACCAGTCAATTTTTGCTCGCCACACAGAAAGAAACCCCTTCCGATGCGGTCGTGGTCAGCCATCAGCTGATGCTGCGCGCTGGCATGATCCGCAAGTTGGCATCCGGTCTTTACACCTGGCTGCCCATGGGCCTGCGCGTGCTGCGCAAGGTCGAAGCCATTGTTCGTGAAGAAATGGACGCCGCTGGCGCACTCGAAATTTTGATGCCCGGCATTCAGCCTGCAGAACTCTGGCAGGAATCCGGTCGCTGGGAACAATACGGTCCGGAGCTGATGCGTCTGGTCGACCGCCACAATCGCGAGTTCTGCCTGGGCCCGACCCACGAAGAAGTCATCACTGATCTGGCACGCAATGAGCTCAACAGCTATAAACAGCTGCCGATCAACATGTACCAGATCCAGACCAAATTCCGTGATGAGATTCGTCCACGCTTCGGCTTGATGCGCGGGCGCGAGTTCGTCATGAAAGACGCCTACTCGTTCCACGCTGACCACGCCTCGCTGCAGATCACCTACGATCGCATGCACTTGGCGTACAGCAACATCTTCACCCGCCTGGGCCTCAAGTTCCGCCCGGTCGAAGCTGATAACGGCTCGATTGGCGGCGCAGGCTCGCACGAGTTCCACGTGCTGGCCGAATCCGGCGAAGACGATATCGTGTTCAGCGATGGCTCCGATTACGCAGCCAACATCGAAAAAGCCGAAGCGGTGCCTCGCGAAAAGACTCGTCCGGCCGCTACTGAAGAATTGCGTCTGATCGACACTCCAAACGCCAAGACCATCGCCCAGTTGGTCGAAGGTTTCGATTTGCCGATCGAGAAAACTGTCAAGACGCTGGTTGTGCATGCTGCCGAAGAAGGCAAGCTGATTGCCCTGATCATCCGTGGCGATCACGAGCTCAACGAAATCAAGGCCAGCCAGCTTGAACAGGTTGCCAGCCCGTTGGTGATGGCTTCCGAAGCTGAACTGCGTGACGCCATCGGCGCAGGTGCAGGCTCGCTGGGCCCGTTGAATCTGCCGCTGCCATGCATCATCGACCGCTCGGTCGAGCTGATGAGCGACTTCAGCGTCGGCGCCAATATCGATGACAAGCACTATTTCGGCGTCAACTGGGAACGCGACCTACCGGTTCCGACCGTCGCCGACCTGCGTAATGTTGTTGCGGGCGACCCAAGCCCGGACGGCAAAGGCACGCTGGAAATCAAGCGCGGCATCGAAGTGGGCCACATCTTCCAGCTGGGCACCAAATACAGCGAAGCGATGAAGTGCCAGGTGCTGGGGGAAAACGGCAAGCCGGTCAATCTGGCGATGGGTTGCTACGGCATCGGCGTTTCCCGCGTGGTTGCCGCCGCCATCGAACAGAACAGCGACGAAAACGGCATTATCTGGAACGACACTCTGGCACCTTTCCAGATCGCCCTGATCCCGCTGCGCTACGAAACAGACGCGGTTCGCGAAGCAACAGACAAACTGTACGCCGAGCTGACTGCCGCCGGCTTCGAAGTATTACTCGATGACCGCGACAAGAAAACCAGCCCCGGCATCAAGTTCGCTGACATGGAACTGATCGGTATTCCGCATCGCATAGTGGTCAGCGACCGTGGTCTGGCCGAAGGCAATCTGGAATACAAGAGCCGTACCGAGTCGCAATCGCAAGCCATTGCAGTCGCGGATGTGCTGTCGTTCATCCAGGGCAAAGTGAACCGCTGAGTCAAAAGGCGCACCTGTTCGCAGGTGCGCCGCTCGTCACTCGCCCAATCCGCATCAGAGATCCCATGCTCAAACGAAGCACCTTAAGCCTCGGCAGCGCCGTCCTGTGCGGCTCGTTTCTCGTCGGCGGCTGTGCCAATCAGCTATCACAACGCAGTGAGCACGAGGAGCGCGTCGAACGCAAACTCCTCGAACACACACTGCAAGTCGATATCGGTGAACCCAAAACGCTGGAGTTACCGCAACGCCGCGTGCGGATTCACGAGCACAAATCGTTCGAAGTCACCGATTTTGAAGTCACCCGCCACTATGACCGCTATACGCCCTACCAGCCCTGGCGGGAGATCTACGAGATCCCGCTCGGCGCGGTCGCTGTTGTAGCTGGCGTAGGGGCGAATGTGGTCAACGTCTTTGCACTGGGCAATTTGCCGGAAAGCATGACCCGGGACTGGATTCACTACGGTGTGGCAGGTCTGAACCCGTTCATGAACGCCCCGTCCCACGGTCGCGCCGAGCAGAATCTGGCGAGCATCGACGAGGTTCAGAAGGACAAGCGGATCGAGAACTCCACCCTGCCCTGGAATGAACGCCCGGTGATGGTCAAGGCCGGTAACGAAACTCATGAAATGAGCACCGACCGCAACGGCATTCTGCGCCTGAACCTGCTGGACAGTCCTTTTGCCGAACAGGACCTGAGCCGTATCACGCGCATTTATATCAATGTCGAAGACGACCAGGACAGCGCTCACGCGAACGCCAGCTTGCCAATCAGCCACTCTCTGCGCGGCAAGCTGCTGGAAGCCCACGCGCTGATATACGACGATCTGGAAGATGACGAAGTCAGCCAATGGGTACATCGTGTCAAACGTCTTTCTGACCTGGGACTGGAAGAAGAAGCCAGCGAGCTTGAACAAAGCCTGATTGAACTGACACGCAACGATCCGCAGTTGCAGGGTGAATTTCTCAAATCACTCGCCAGGGACGCTGGCCGTCTGGTCGCCGTTCCCGCCCAGAGCCAGTAATGTGAAAGGCTGCGGTATGTAACCGCAGCCGACCATTTCATTATTGCGAGAACAACTCCAATTGTTCATGCGCTGCGCGCAGGTCGTGCAGGCGCACACCTATACCCAGAAGCCGAACAGGCTTGGCACCACGGGCAAACGCCTGCGCCAGCAACTGCTCATAACTGCCTAGATCCCTTCCGGCTCCGGACTGCTCCAGAGTCGTCTGAGTGAAGTCGTGAAATTTCACTTTGACGAAGGGTTTGCCGGGCCGGTACTGCCCTTCCATTCTCGCCATCCGGTTACCGAGGGTTTCCAGCAGGGCGGGCAGCTTTTCCAGGCAGGCGGCCAGATCAGGCAGATCCGTGTCGTAGGTATTTTCTACGCTGACTGACTGACGTCGACTGTCATTCTGCACCGGACGGTCATCTATTCCGTGCGCCAGACTCCAGAGACGCTCACCAAAGCTGCCGAACTCACGGACCAGCGCAAGCTTGCTGCGGCTTCGCAGGTCGGCACAGTCGACAATGCCCAGCCGCCCGAGCTTGTCTGCGGTGACTTTCCCCACGCCGTGGAGTTTGGTAACAGGCAAAGAAGCGACGAAATCCTCGACCTGATCCGGAGTAATGACGAACAAACCGTTGGGCTTTTTCCAGTCGCTGGCGATCTTGGCCAGAAACTTGTTCGGCGCGACGCCAGCCGAAACCGTGATATGCAGCTGATTCGAGACCCTGCGCCGGATGTCCTGGGCGATACGCGTGGCGCTGCCGGAAAAGTGCCCGGCATCCGATACGTCGAGGAACGCCTCATCCAGCGACAAGGGCTCTATAAGGTCGGTGTAATCCCGGAATATCGTATGGATTTCCCGTGACGCCTCCTTATAGGCCTCCATGCGCGGCTTGACGATGGTCAAGTCCGGGCAGAGCTTGAGCGCATGCCGGGATGACATGGCTGAACGCACCCCATACGCGCGCGCTTCATAATTACAGGTCGCAATCACCCCGCGCCGCTCTGCAGAGCCGCCCACCGCCAGCGGCTTGCCAGCGAGTTCGGGCTCGTCACGCATTTCAATGGCTGCATAAAAGCAGTCACAGTCGATATGGATGATTTTGCGCTGCGTCATGACCTGATGGGATTTTGCAATCAATGGCTGAGCAGTATCTCATTCGTACCGGCAAGTAACATCCAGTGATGCGAAAGGTCGCCATGAAAAGCAGTGAAAAGTCCCTGATGCGTGGTCGAAAAAGCCGCGGAGCCCCGCCATACAGGCGTCAAAGCCGAAAAAACACACAAGCGGCGGCGCTAACCAATTGAAGAAAAAGCACTTTTTTAAAACTAACCATTGACACCCCGCCATCTCTCTGTAGAATGCCGCCACACAGACGCGGGATGGAGCAGTCTGGTAGCTCGTCGGGCTCATAAC